>PALN01000067.1 GCA_002706405.1 Rhodospirillaceae bacterium
CAAGATCAACATCGACGACCTGATCACCCATGTCATGCCGCTGGAAGACATCAACAAGGGCTTCGACCTCATGCACGAAGGCAAGAGCATCCGAAGCGTCGTCACCTTTTGATCGCGGCGGCACGTTCGGGGCGCGTGATCGCGGCCGGCTGTCTGGCTGCCTGCCTGGTGGTCGGGCCGGCGGCCGCCGCCGATAAGGACACGGCCGGCGCGGGGCCGAAGCAGCTTTCCTACGGCCTGCATTTCATGAAGGCCCGGGATTATCCCCGCGCCATCGTGCATCTGACGGAAGCGATCCAGACCCATTCCCTGGAACCGAAGCGGCTGTCCGACGCCTATTACTTCCGCGGCCGCGCCCTGGTCCGAACCCAGCGCCCCGAACTTGCCCTCGCCGACTTCACCCAGGCCGTCGCCCATTGGCCGAAAAACGTCAAGGCGCTGCGCGTGCGCTGCCGGGCCCTGACCCTCAAGGGCGACCTGCCCGATGCCCTGAGCGACTGCGACCAGGCGGTGCAATTGGCGCCCGAGGATTGGCGCGGCTGGTTCACCCGCGGCCTGCTGCGGGAGGTCCGGAACGAGCAAAATCTGGCGCTGATCGACTTCACCGCCTCGAAGGCCCGCATGCCCCAGGGGCTTGAGACCTTTCCCGTCATCGCGCGCCAGCTCAAGGCCTATGGTCTTCTCACGGACGGCGATGATGCCAAGGACAAGGCGGCCCCCCTGCCGGTCTGGCAGGAAGAATGACCCCGTCCAATCGGGGATGAGTCCGAGTACGGGAAACAATCCACCGCTTTCCTTCGGACTCGGATTCCAGTAAACCGCTGGCAGCCGCGCGGCGTTTGCCGCAGGTGCTGCCTGACCACCCCGAAGAACGGAAGAAACCGATCATGGATGCGCTTTACTTTGAGGACTTCACCCCCGGCCGAAAATTCCGCACCCGCGGCATGACCTTGACCGAATCCCAGATCATGGAATTCGCCTGGCAATGGGATCCGCAGCCCTTCCATGTCGATGCCGAAGCCGCCGGCGCAAGCCAGTTCGGCGGCATCATCGGTTCCGGATTTCAGACCCTGTTGGTCGCCTTCCGCCTGTGGTTCCAGGAAAACATCATGAACGAATGCTCCATGGGATCGCCGGGGCTGGACGAAATCCGCTGGCTGCTGCCGGTGCGCCCGGGCGACACCCTGCATGTCGAGGCCGAGGTGCTGGAATCCCGCACCTCCGAATCAAAACTCGATCGCGGCTATACCAAGATCAAATACGCCGTCGTCACCCACAAGGGCGACACGGTGATGACCTATGTCGCCAACCATATCTTCGCCCGCCATCCGGCCGGCGACGACCGGCGCATCTGAACCGTCCCGTTTCCCCACGCGGCATTTGAATTTTATCGCCCAGAAAGCCATCATTCGAACCATGGAAAAGATATCTGAAAACAAGTCGTTCGGTGGATTGCAGACGGTCTGGGAACACCAGTCCGACATCTGCGCCTGTCCCATGCGGTTCGCGGTCTACACGCCGCCGGCCCTGCTCGAGGGAACGGCGAAAGGGCCCGTGCCCGTGCTGTGGTGGCTGTCCGGCCTGACCTGCACGGAAGAAAACTTCACCGTCAAATCCGGGTTTCAGAAATACGCCGCGGAACACGGCCTGATGGTCGTCGCGCCGGACACCAGCCCGCGCGGCACCGAGTTGCCCGGCGAACATGACGATTACGATTTCGGGTCGGGCGCCGGTTTCTACGTGAACGCCACCCGCGATCCCTGGTCCGCTCATTACAACATGTACAGCTATGTGACCGAGGAACTGCCCGACGTGGTGTTCAACGGCATCGGCGGCGGCAACCGCGCGCGCCAGGGCATTTTCGGCCATTCCATGGGCGGCCACGGCGCCCTGGTCATCGCATTACGCGAACGGCGGACCTATACCTCGCTGTCGGCCTTCGCGCCCATCGTGGCGCCAGCCAGCGTGCCGTGGGGCGAGAAAGCCTTTGCCGGCTATCTGGGCGACAACAAAGACCGGTGGCATGAATACGACGCGACCGAACTGGTCAAATCGGGCCATTTCTTCGCCGGCGACATCCTGATCGACCAGGGCACAGCCGACCCCTTCCTGGAACCGCAGTTGAAACCGCAGGTGTTCAAGGACGCCTGTGACGACGTTGACCAGCCCTGCACGCTGCGCCTGCAGGACGGCTACGACCATTCCTATTTCTTTATCGCCACCTTCATGGCCGACCACATCGCTCACCACGCCAAGGCGCTGAACAAATAGCGGCCCCCGCCTGCGATTAGGCAAAGAAGAAGGCCGGCCCAAGGGGACCGGCCCGAGTTTCAGGGAGGAGGGAAGCCGGTGGACCGAGCGGTGGGCCCGGTCACTGGCTGTGGCTTTCCCGCGGACGGCGCGGAATTTTCTTCCTGCGCCTAAGCTGTTGTCCCAGCAGCGAAATCCGCGAGCGCCACTGTGGAAAAATTACCATTCCCCCAAGCAAATACAAGATGACCAGAAGTCATATGGCCATAAGTAATACTTAATATATCTGCGGCCGACCGGGTGACGGCCGGTATTTGGCGGAAATTGGGGCGTTTCGGGGGTAGGATTGGAGCGGGCGAAGGGGATCGAACCCTCGACACCGAGCTTGGGAAGCTCGTGCTCTACCACTGAGCTACGCCCGCATCCGGTCACGCGCTCGTTGCGCGTTGATCCTGGGCGCAGTCTATAGGTCATTGCCTTGGTCGACGCAAGCGGGCCCAAGGGGTCGCCGCACACGGCGCGCTCACAAAAATGTTTATGGCCGGATCCCCGGCGGTTCGGTTACAGCTTTCCATTGCTTCTATTTGAAAAACCGTCCCGGACATGCGTCCGCCGGGCACATCGCGGCCCCGGGGCCGCCAGGAAACGCAACATGGTTCAGGCAATGCTGGCCGAACGGCCGGCCCTCGATACGAAAAAGTTCCAGAATCCCGAGGTCACCGCCAAGGGCGAGGCCCGCGCCAGCGTGGCCTTGGCGGGCCTCAGCACCCTGTGGATCAACACGGGGTCGCTCTGCAACATCGAATGCGACGGCTGCTATATCGAGAGCGGGCCCCGCAACGACCGCCTGGCCTATATCACCCGGGCCGAGGTTGCGGCCTTCCTCGACGAGATCGAACGGAACCGCCTGGGCACCGATGAAATCGGCTTCACCGGCGGCGAGCCCTTCATGAACAAGGACATGGCCGCCATGGCCGGGGACGCATTGGCGCGGGGCTTCCGCGTGCTGATCCTGACCAACGCCATGGCCCCCTTGTGGCAGAAACGGGCGGCGGTCGCCGACCTGGCCCACCGCCACGGGCGGGCGCTGTCGCTGCGCGTGTCCATTGATCATTTCACCCCCGAAGGCCACGAAGCGGTCCGCGGCGCCGACAGCTGGGCACCCATGATGCGGGGCCTGAAATGGCTGGCAGATCTGGGCGTGACCCTGTCCATCGCCGCCCGCCAGCCGGCCGGCGAGACGGAAGACGAAACCCGCGCCGGTTTCGCCCGGCTGTTCGCGGCCGAAGGCATCGCCCTCGACGCCCAGTCCCCGGCCGATCTGGTCGTCTTCCCCGACATGGACGCGACCGCCGACGTGCCGGAAATCACCACCGCCTGCTGGAACATTCTCGGCGTCGACCCGGCAGACATCATGTGCGCCACCACCCGCATGGTGGTGAAGCGCAAAGGGGCCGATGCCCCCGTCGTGCTGCCCTGCACGCTGCTGCCCTATGACCGCCAGTTCGAGATGGGACCGACCCTGACCGACGCCCGGGGCCCGGTGCATCTCAACCATCCCCATTGCGCCACTTTCTGCGTGCTCGGCGGCGCCAATTGCTCCGGAGGCGACTGAACCCATGGCCGACCTAACCCGCCCCGCCCTCGACCTCGGCCGTCTCGACGGCCCGGTCCTGTTGTTCGGCGGCCCCTATTCCAACCTGCAATCCACCCAGGCGCTGCGCGCCGAAGCGGACCGCCTGGGCATCCCCGCCAGCCGGGTCATCTGCACCGGCGACGTGGTCGCCTATTGCGGCGATCCGGACGGAACCCTCGACGCGATCCGGGACTGGGGCTGCGCCGTCGCCATGGGCAATTGCGAGGAAGCGCTGGGGGAAGGCGGCGACGACTGCCGCTGCGGTTTCGAAAAGGGATCGCAATGCGATCTTCTGTCCGTGCGCTGGTTCGCCCATGCCAGCAGCCGCGTGACGCCCGCCCATAAGGCCTGGATGGCGGCCCTGCCCCATCCCATCACCTTCGAG
Organism: Rhodospirillaceae bacterium; assembly: GCA_002706405.1. Classification (GTDB taxonomy): domain Bacteria; phylum Pseudomonadota; class Alphaproteobacteria; order Rhodospirillales; family Casp-alpha2; genus UBA1479. Next base: position 4,272 of record PALN01000067.1, read on the forward strand.
ATGGCGGGCGCCAAATTCGCCGTGGTCCACGGCCATTCCCGCGATATTTCCGAATGGGTATTCGCCTCGACACCCCAGGCCGAAAAGCGCGTGGCCCTGGACGATCTGGGCGTGGACGGCGTGATCGCCGGCCATTCCGGCCTGCCCTTCACCCAGGTGCTGGACGACGGACGCCTGTGGCACAATCCCGGTGTCATCGGCGTGCCCGCCAACGACGGCACGCCGCGGGTCTGGTATTCCGTGCTGGAACCCGCCGCGAACGGCATCACGATCCGCCATCTGGCCCTGGATTATGATGTCGAGGGCGCCCGGGCCAGCATGGCCAGGGAAGCCCTGCCCGACGCCTATCGCCAAAGCCTGAAAGACGGCCTGTGGCCCAATCTGGACGTGCTGCCGACGGCGGAATCGGCCCTGACCGGCAAGGCGCTGGCGTTTGCCCCGCTGACCTGGGTCCGGCCGGAAAAGCCCGTCGGGAAGGTTGCCTGACGGCCGGTTAGGTTACTTGTAGCGGATTTCGCAGATTTCGTAGGCTTTAGAGCCGCCGGGGGCGGCGACCTCGACCGAATCCTCGGGCGCCTTGCCGATCAGCGCGCGGGCCAGGGGCGAGGTCACGGAAATCTTGCCCTTTTCCAGGTCGGCTTCGTGCTGACCGACGATGCGGTAGGTCACTTCCTTGCCCGTATCCTCGTCGGCAAGCACCACCCAGGCCCCGAACCGAACCGTGTCGCCGGCCATTTCCGAGGTGTCGATGACCTCGGCCAGACTGATCGCGGCTTCGAGCTCGGCAATGCGGCCTTCGATGAACCCCTGCCTGTCGCGCGCCGCGTCGTATTCGGCGTTTTCCGACAGGTCGCCATGGGCCCGTGCCTCGGCGATCGCCTGGATCACGGCCGGACGGTCCACGGACTTCAGGCGCTTCAGTTCGTCTTCGAGGGCCTGAAGACCCTCGCGGGTCATCGGAAGTTTGTTCATCTCACCGCTCTCCTGCGCCGATCCGCGCGTCAAAACACAAAATCATGGTGCCGGCCCTTATTTGATTAAGGGCCCGTCTATCACCGGATCATGCTGGATTGGTTTAGTACGTCTTAGAAAAATAATCTTGAAGCGGCGCCACTTCAAGCGTCCCGTGGGCCATCGCCTCCATGGCGGCGACCGCGGCGGCGGCGGCGGTCAGGGTCGTGTAGTGGGGAACCGCCTGTTCCAGCGCCGCGCGGCGGATCGACCGCGAGTCCTCGATCGCCTGCGCTCCCTCGGTCGTATTGATGACCAGATGGATGTCGCCGTTGACGATGGCGTCCTCGCAATGGGGACGACCTTCGAGAACCTTGTTGATGCGCACGACGTCCAGGCCCTGATCGGCCAGGAAGCGTTGCGTGCCCCCCGTGGCCATCAGCTGGAAGCCGATCGCCGCAAGCCGCGCGGCCAAGGCCGCCATGCCGGTCTTGTCCCGATCCTTGACCGAGATGAACACCGTGCCCGAGGTCGGCAGGCTCATGCCCGCCGCCAGCTGCGACTTGGCGAAGGCGCGGGGGAAATCGCGGTCCAGGCCCATGACCTCGCCGGTCGATTTCATTTCCGGGCCGAGCACCGTATCGACGCCGGGGAAGCGCGAGAACGGGAACACGGCTTCCTTCACCGCGACATGGCCGCCGACGGCCCGCGAGGTCAGGTCCATGTCGGCCAGTTTCTCGCCGCACATCAGGCGGGTCGCGATCTTGGCCACCGGGATGCCCGTCGCCTTGGCGACAAACGGCACCGTGCGCGACGCCCGGGGATTGACCTCGAGGATATAGATGTCGCCGTCCTTGACCGCGAACTGCACGTTCATCAGGCCGACCACGCCAAGCCCCTTGGCCAGGGCATGGGACTGACGTTCCAGTTCGGCGATGATGTCGGGGCCGAGCGAGAACGGCGGCAGGGAACAGGCGCTGTCGCCGGAATGAATACCCGCTTCCTCGATGTGCTGCATGATGCCGGCGACGAACACGTCCGTGCCGTCGGACAGGGCGTCGACATCAACCTCGATGGCGTCCTGCAGGTAGCTGTCGAGAAGAACCGGTGAATCACCCGACACCTTCACGGCGTCGGTCATGTAGCGGCGCAGCGCCGTCAGATCGTGGACGATTTCCATGGCGCGCCCGCCCAGCACGTAGGACGGGCGGATGACCAGGGGGTAGCCGATGCGTTCGGCCACGGCTTCGGCCTCGGCCTGGGACCGCGCCAGGCCGTTGGCCGGCTGGCGCAGATTGAGGTCGGTCAGCAGTTTCTGGAACCGCTCGCGGTCTTCGGCCAGGTCAATGGCGTCGGGGGAGGTGCCGAGAATGGGGATCCCCGCACTTTCCAGCGCCAGGGACAGCTTCAACGGTGTCTGCCCGCCCAATTGCACGATCACGCCCTTGAAGTCGCCCTTCGACTGCTCGCCGCGGATCAGCTCGATCACGTCCTCGGCGGTCAGCGGTTCGAAGAACAGGCGGTCGGAAGTGTCGTAATCGGTCGAGACCGTTTCCGGATTGCAGTTGACCATGATGGCCTCGTACCCGGTTTCCTTCAGCGCATAGGCGGCATGGACGCAGCAGTAATCGAATTCAATGCCCTGGCCGATGCGGTTGGGCCCGCCGCCCAGGATGGCGACCTTGTTGCGCTCGGTGGGTTCGGCCTCGTTCTCGGCCGGGCGCGATCCGTCACCTTCGTAGGTCGAATACATGTAGGACGTCTTGGCCGGGAATTCGGCGGCGCAGGTATCGACCCGCTTGTAGACCGGCGTCACGCCCAGGGCGCGGCGGGCTTCCGACGCGTCGACCGCGGTCGCCCCCGTCAGTTCCGCCAGACGGGCGTCGCAGAAGCCCATTTTCTTCAATTCGAGCCAGCCGGCGGCATCCGTCGGCAGTCCCTGTTTCTTGACCCGCGCCTCGGCATCGATGATGGCCTTCATCTGCTCCAGGAACCAGGGGTCGTATTTGGTGACGGCGGCGGCCTCGTCCACGGGCATGCCCTGGCGCAGGGCCTCGGCGATGGCCAGGATGCGGTCCGGCGTGGGCCGCGAAATGGCGGCGCGCAGGACGTCGCGGTTGGCCTCGAAACCGGCGTCCGGGTCCAGGCCCTCGATCTCGACATCGTTGAGGCCCGTCAGCCCCGTTTCCATGGAGCGCAGGCCCTTCTGCAGGCTTTCGGCGAAGGACCGGCCGATGGCCATGGCCTCGCCCACGGATTTCATGGCGGTGGTCAACAGCGGCTCGGCGCCGGGAAACTTCTCGAACGTGAAGCGCGGGATCTTGGTGACCACGTAATCGATGGTCGGCTCGAAGCTCGCGGGCGTCACGCCGGTGATGTCGTTGTCCAGTTCGTCCAGCGTGTAGCCGCAGGCCAGCTTGGCCGCGACCTTGGCGATGGGGAAGCCCGTCGCCTTGGACGCCAGGGCCGAGGACCGGGATACCCGCGGGGTCATTTCGATGACCACCAGGCGGCCGTCCACCGGGTTCACGGCGAACTGCACGTTGGACCCGCCCGTATCGACCCCGATCTCGCGCAGCACCGCGATCGAGGCGTTGCGCATGATCTGGTATTCCTTGTCCGTCAGGGTCAGCGCCGGCGCCACGGTGATGCTGTCGCCCGTGTGCACGCCCATGGGATCGATGTTCTCGATGGAACAGATGATGATGCAGTTGTCGGCGCTGTCGCGCACGACCTCCATCTCGTATTCCTTCCAGCCCAGAACGCTTTCCTCGACCAGCACTTCCGTGACCGGGCTGGCGGCCAGGCCGCCGGCGACGATCTTCTCGAACTCGGGCCGGGTGTAGGCGATGCCGCCGCCGATGCCGCCCATGGTGAAGGACGGGCGGATGATGGCCGGCAGGCCGACCTCGCCCAAGGCCTCATAGGCGTCGGCCATGGAATTGACGACCCGCGAGCGTGGGCTTTCCAGGCCGATCTTCTCCATGGCGTCGCGGAACTTCTGGCGGTCCTCGGCCTTGGCGATGACCTCGGCGTCGGCGCCGATCATCTCGACCCCGTACTTCTCCAGCACGCCGTTTTCGGCCAGGGCGATGCCCGTGTTCAGGCCCGTCTGCCCGCCCATGGTCGGCAGCAGCGCATCGGGCCGTTCCTTGGCGATGATCTTTTCCACGAATTCGGGCGTGATCGGCTCGATATAGGTCGCGTCGGCCATGCTCGGGTCGGTCATGATGGTGGCCGGGTTCGAGTTGACCAGGATGACCCGGTAGCCTTCCTCGCGCAGGGCCTTGCAGGCTTGCGCGCCGGAATAATCGAACTCACAGGCCTGGCCAATAACGATCGGCCCGGCACCGATGATGAGGATGGAGGAGATGTCTGTTCTTTTAGGCATGGTTTTCTCTCATCACAGCACGAAGCGCTTCAATCCGTCCTTTAGCAGCTTCGAATTGAAGTTGATCAACAGCCCCGTCGAAAACCCGCCGAACCGCAGGTAGGTCAACACCTGGGCCTCGTGAACGGGCATCAACCTTTCGACGCTCTTGATCTCCAGCAACAAATCCTTCTCGACGACCACGTCCGCGCGAAACCCGCTTTCCAGCTTCGTGCCCTTGTAAGCCACCGACACCGGCAATTGCCGTTGAAAGTCGATTAGGGCGTTCGCCAGTTCCTGGCACAGACAATCCTCGTACACGCTTTCCAGTAATCCCGGACCGAGCGTCTTGTGAACCTCGATGGCCAGGCCGATCACTTTGTCCGTGAGTTGGTCTTTCGCCATGTCGCTTCGCTCACAACGGCCTCAGGCCGGGATAACTTATTAATCAGACACAGAGCCCACAGAGATTCCACGGAGGACACGGAGCGACCTCGACCGGATCGGCAAACTCGTTCTTCTCTGCGATCTCCGTGTCTCCTCTGTGCTCTCTGTGTCTTAATTACTCAAGTGAACCGGTCCTCGCCCTTTCCGGGCGCCAACCGCGTACCCGGCTAGTCTTTTTCATCCATCAGCGCGACGAACCGTTTGAAGAGATAGTGCGAGTCCTGCGGGCCTGGGGAGGCTTCCGGGTGGTATTGCACGGAGAACACGGGCTTGCCGTCGACGCGCAGGCCTTCGAGGGAGCCGTCGAACAGCGAGCGGTGGGTTTCGACCACGCCGGCGGGCAGGCTGTCGCGTTCGACCACGAAGCCGTGGTTCTGGCTGGTGATTTCGACCTTGCCGGTTTCCAGGTCCTTGACGGGCTGGTTGCCGCCGCGGTGGCCGAGATGCATTTTCGAGGTCTTGGCCCCCAGCGCCAGGGCCAGGATCTGATGGCCCAGGCAGATGCCGAACACGGGCAGGCCCGTGGCCATCACGTCCTTGACCATGGGCACGGCGTATTCGCCGGTGGCCGCCGGGTCGCCCGGACCGTTGCTAAGAAAAAGCCCATCGGGTCGATGGGCCAAAATTTCGTCCGCCGTGGCCGTTGCCGGCACCACGGTGACCTTGCATCCCTCGGAGGCGAGGCAGCGCAGGATGTTCTGCTTGGCGCCGAAATCGACGGCGACGACGTGATGCTTGGGCGCCGTCTGCTTGCCGAAGCCTTGGCCCAGTTTCCACGCCGTGGTGTCCCAGGCATAAGTCTGGGCGCAGGACACGTCCTTGGCCAGATCCAAGCCCTTGAGCCCGGGGAAGCTCTGGGCCATGGAAATCAGTGCCGGAATGTCCAAGGGACCGTCGTCTTTATAGGCGACGACCCCGTTGGGCGCCCCGCCGTCGCGGATCAGCCGCGTCAGCCGGCGGGTATCGACCCCGGTGACCGCTGTCAGGCCGTAGGATTTCAGCCAGGCGTCCAGATGCTGGGCCGCGCGCCAGCTGGCCGGGTCGGTGATGTCGGCGCGCATCACGGCCCCCCGCGCCGCCGGCGTGATCGTTTCCATGTCTTCCGGATTGGCGCCGACGTTGCCGATATGGGGGAACGTGAACGTGATGACCTGACCGGCGTAGGACGGATCGGTGAGAATCTCCTGATAGCCGGTGATCGAGGTGTTGAAACAAACCTCGCCGACGGAGGCTCCCGGCGCACCTGCGCCGCGACCCCAGAAAACCTCACCGGACGCCAGCACCAGGGCCGCGTTTGCGTTCGGTGGTTGAGCGGCCACGGTCGTGGTCGCGGGCTTGGTAGCTTCGGACATATGACTTTTTCGGGCTGGGGTTGGACCAAGGCGCCCGGGCCTCGCCTGCGGCGGCGACCCTGAATGCGTTGGAAACAAGCTTCTACGCGTGTCCCGGTATCAGGTCAAGACTCGTTTCAGAAAAAATATCGTTATATTTCAACAAATTAAAGAATCGGATGGCGTTTGCCTTGGGGGTCAATTTGGGCTAGGGTCCGCAACTTCCGCCACAACCGGGATATACCCATGCTACGCGAGCAGATTTCGGCTGCGCTGAAGACCTCCATCAAGTCCAAGGAAGCCTGCGCCACGGCCACGCTGCGGCTGATCAGTGCGGCCATCAAGGACCGCGACATCGCCGCCCGCGACAAGGGCAATCAGGACGGCATTTCCGACGAGGAAATCCTGAGCCTGCTGCAATCCATGATCAAGCAGCGCCATGAGAGCGCCGACGTCTATGAAAAGGGCGACCGCCAGGACCTGGCCGACCGCGAGCGCGAGGAAATCGCCGTCATCGAGCGGTTCCTGCCGGCGCAGATGTCGGCCGACGAAATCGTCGAGGCCGTCGAGACCGTGATCAAGGACACCGGCGCCGACTGCATCAAGGACATGGGCAAGTGCATGGGGGCCTTGAAGCAGAAGTACGCCGGCCGCATGGACTTTTCCAAGGCCAGCGCCCTGGTCAAGGACAAGCTCTGCTAGCCCGCGATTCGCGCGGCGTTTCCCAAGCGAAATCCATACGAACAGGCTGTGGATGACTGAAGAATCACGGGGATAAGACCCGCGACTCCACTACTGCGTCCACCCCCTTATTATGGGTATGGTCACAGGTTCGAATCCTGCCCCGAAACCGATGACAGGCGCCCCATCACCGATGGCGATCCCTCCGGAATTCCTGGAAGAGTTGAAGGCCCGGCTGCCGGCGACGGAGGTCGTGGGGCGCAGGGTCAAGCTTATCCGCTCGGGCCGCGACACCAAGGGCTGCTGCCCCTTTCATAAAGAGAAGACGCCGAGCTTCCACGTCTACGACGACCATTACCACTGCTTCGGCTGCGGGGCCCACGGCTCGGTCATCGATTTCGTCATGGAAAGCGAGGGCCTGGAATTCCGCGAGGCGGTGCAACGCCTGGCCGGCGAGGCCGGAATGGCCATGCCCGAGGAAACGCCCGAAGACCGCGAGCGCCGGGCCCGCAACCGCACCCTGGCCGAGGTCGTGGAGATGGCGGCGGGCTTCTTCGAGAAATGCCTGCGCATGCCCGAAGGCCGCCCGGCCCTGGACTACCTGCGCGGGCGCGGCCTGACGGAGGAAACGATCCGCCGGTTCCGCCTGGGCTTTTCCCCGGACGGGCGCGGCAAGCTGAAATCCATGCTGGCGGCGGAAGGCGTCGAAGAAGGCCTGATGGTCGCCGCCGGGCTGCTGGTCCAGCCCGAGGACGCGGGGCGCGAGCCTTACGACCGGTTCCGCGGCCGCGTCATGTTCCCCATTACCGACCGCCAAGGCCAGGTCATCGCCTTCGGCGCCCGGCTGTTGGCCGGCGACGGCCCCAAATACCTGAATTCGCCGGAAACCCCGCTGTTCCACAAGGGCCGCAACCTCTATGGCCTGGCCCAGGCCAAGGACGCCATCCGAAGCGCCGGCACGGTCGTCGTCTGCGAGGGCTATACGGACGTGATCGCCCTGGCCCAGGCCGGGATCGGCCAGGCCGTGGCCCCCCTCGGCACGGCCCTGACCGAAGACCAGATCGCCCTGTTGTGGCGCCTGTCGCCGGAACCGGTGCTGTGCTTCGACGGCGACGAAGCCGGCCAGCGCGCCGCCGCGCGGGCGGCGGAACGCGCCCTGCCCCTGCTGAAGGCCGGGTTCGGCCTGCGCTTTGCCCTGCTGCCGCCGGGGGAAGACCCGGACAGCCTGATCCAGGGCCAGGGCCGGGCCGCCTTCGACGCACTGTTGAGCGGCGCCACCGCCCTGTCGGAACTGGTGTGGCGGGTTGAATCCGGCGGCCGCCTGCCGCCGACGCCGGAAGGCCGGGCCGACCTGAACAAGCGGCTCGATCAGCGTATCCGCGACATTCCCGACCCGACCGTGCGGCGGTACTTCCAGGACTTCTTCAAAAGCCGCCTGTGGCCCGACGGGCCCGGCATGCAGGGCGGGCGCGGCGGGTCCCGCGGCGGGCGCGGGTTCGGCAAGGGAAAATGGGGCGCCAATGCCTGGACCGGGCCGTCCGAACGCCTGCGCGCCGACACCGCCGACACCCGCCCGGTGGAGAGCGCGCGCCTGCGCTGGGCCATTCTTTTGGCCACCGCGATCAACCATCCGGAGCTGCTGGCCGAGGTCGAGGAGGAACTGGGGAGCATCGCCATCAACGACCAGAACCTTGACAATCTGCGCCAAGCGATATTAATCACCCACGCGGGTGGTTTACCCCTTGACACCAAGGGACTTGTAAACCACTTGTCAGAGCAGGGTTATTCCCAGGCGCTGAGCCAGCTATTAAGCGCGCGAACGTACGACCACGCCAGATTCGCGCGCCCCAATGCGGGACTTGCAGAGGCCAGACAGGGTTGGGAAGCGACCATCAACCACTTGCGCGGAGAGGACCTGGAGTCCGAGCTCCAAGCAGCCCAGGATGCTGTCCGGCGCGACCCGTCGGAAGCGAACATGAACTGGGTTGTGCGGGTTCGACGAATGATGGACGAAAGCGAACAGCCGGAAGCGGCCTTTGACTAGAGGCGGCCCGGCGGCAAGTGGTTGGACGAACAGGCGGTTTGACGAAACGAATTTTTCAGACTGAGACACGGCATAGGAACCCCATTGAGATTTGCATCGGACCGGACGCCTAGGGCGGCAAGGACCGGAGGGGGCGGGGTTCCCCGGACAACGGATTTAGAGGTCGAGCGTGGCAAAAGCACAAGCGAAAGATCAAGACGGCGGTGACACCCAGGAAGAAGGCGGCGACAGCCCCCTTCTCGATACCATGGGTGCGGCCGTCAAGAAGATGGTCGCCAAGGGCAAGGAGCGCGGGTACGTCACCTATGACGACCTGAACGGCGCCCTGCCCCCGGAAAAAGTGTCATCTGAACAAATCGAAGACACCATGGCGATGCTCTCGGAAATGGGCATCAACGTGGTCGAAAACGAAGAAACCGAAGACACCCCGGCCGAGGCCGAGGGTGACGGCGACGGTGAGGAAAAAACCACCTCGACCGCCGGCAACGTCGACGAGAACGACCTGGGCCGCACGGACGACCCGGTGCGTATGTACCTGCGGGAAATGGGCTCGGTCGAACTGCTGTCCCGCGAAGGCGAAATCGCCATCGCCAAGCGCATCGAAGCCGGCCGCGAAATGATGATCGGCGGCCTGATGGAAAGCCCGCTGACCATCAAGGCCATTACCGTTTGGCATGACGCGCTGGTTGCCGAAGAGATGCTACTGCGCGACATCATCGACCTGGAAGCCACCCATGGCGGCGGCCCCGGCCAACCGGGCGCGAACAACAACAATAACAACAACAATGGCGAAGGTGACGACGACGAAAACGGCGCCGCCGGGAACACGGCCGATGCCGCCCCTGCGGACGGCGCCCCCGCCGCCAAGGCGGAAGCCGCCCCCGCACCGGACAAAAAGGCGGACGGCGACGGCGAATCCTCGGGCGAGGACGGCGAAAACAAGAGCAACGACGACGACGATGACGATGAGGACGACGGCGAAAACAACCTGTCCCTCGCCGCCCTCGAAGCCAAGCTGAAGCCCGAGGTCATCGAGACCTTCGAGAACATCGCCAAGACCTATAAGAAGCTGCACCGCGTTCAGATGCAGCGCCTTGAGGCTCTGACCTCCGGCGAGCAGCCCAAGCCGAGCCAGGAAAAGCGGTTCCAGAAGCTGCGCAAGGAACTGATCGAGTGGATGGAAGACGTCCACCTCAACAACAACCGGGTCGAGCAGCTGCTGGATCAGCTGTACGGCCTCAACCGCCGGCTGGTCGGGCTGGAGGGCAAGATCCTGCGTCTCGCCACCACCGCGCGCATCAACCGCGACGAGTTCCTGGAAGCCTATCAGGGCCACGAGCTGGACCCGGGCTGGCTGAAGCGGGTCGAAAAGCTGCCCGCCAAGGGCTGGCAGCGGTTCGTCACCCGCAACAAGGACGACATCGAGGAAATGCGCGCCAAGATCGCCGAGGTGTCCCAGACGGCAGGCCTGCCGATCCTGGAATTCCGCCGCATCGTTTCAACGGTGCAGAAGGGCGAGCGCGAGGCCGCCAAGGCCAAGAAGGAAATGATCGAAGCCAACCTGCGGCTCGTCATCTCCATCGCCAAGAAATACACCAACCGCGGCCTGCAGTTCCTTGATCTGATCCAGGAAGGCAACATCGGCCTGATGAAGGCCGTCGATAAGTTCGAATACCGCCGCGGCTACAAGTTCTCGACCTATGCGACCTGGTGGATCCGCCAGGCCATCACCCGGTCCATCGCCGACCAGGCCCGCACCATCCGTATTCCCGTGCACATGATCGAGACGATCAACAAGCTGGTCCGCACCTCGCGCCAGATGCTGCACGAAATCGGCCGCGAGCCGACGCCGGAAGAATTGGCCGGGCGGCTGTCCATGCCGCTGGAAAAGGTGCGCAAGGTGCTGAAGATCGCCAAGGAGCCGATCTCCCTGGAGACGCCCATCGGCGACGAGGAAGACTCGCACCTCGGCGACTTCATCGAAGACAAGAACGCCGTGCAGCCGCTGGACGCCGCCATTCAGGGCAACCTGCGCGAAACCACCACGCGGGTCCTGGCCAGCCTCACGGCCCGCGAGGAACGCGTGCTGCGCATGCGCTTCGGCATCGGCATGAACACGGACCACACGCTGGAAGAAGTCGGCCAGCAGTTCTCGGTTACCCGCGAGCGAATACGTCAGATCGAAGCCAAGGCGCTCAGGAAGCTGAAACATCCGTCCCGGTCGCGGAAACTCAGAAGCTTCCTGGACTACTAAACGCCAGGGCCAAACGGACCAAACGACAGGCCGGGAGCACCATCGCTTCCGGCCTTTTCGTTAGAGGGGGAATTTTCACGTGATCAAGGGCCAGTAGCTCAATTGGTTAGAGCCGACGGCTCATAACCGTCTGGTTGCAGGTTCGAGTCCTGCCTGGCCCACCATCACTTCTTCCCTCTGTTATTCCGGTCGCGGCGACCTTTGATTCAGTCTCCGGCTTCCTGCTTGATCCTATTCGTGACGTCAGATGCCGCGCTGAAATCGGCAACAATCACAATCTGACTCACCGTCTTACCGTCTTCGGACAAGGGCAGCCGTAACACGCTGTGCACACGTTCGACCTCGCTGGCCCAGGAAATTTTATAACGATGCGCCGTCCAGCGCGGATTTTTGATGATGTCACTATGGCTGTCATAAAATGACTGACCAACCTCTTTCGGCGTGATGTCATAGGGTGATTTGCCGGTTCGGTCGCTACCGCGAACCTCGGTCATCTTGCTTCCCCAATAGCGAAATCGGTTGTCTTTCATCGTGGCGCCGATATTGACCACCATCGTCGATGGAATCAGATGATGAGGCATGGCCAACAAGTCAAACTGCGCCCAGGAACACGCGAGCGTTTCGCCGCCGAGCCCACGCCAGTATTCCAAGACGTCGCGCAAGGGGCCGGACAGCCCCTCGTAACGCAAACTCGATTCTTGCACCGGCTGTCTGGTCCAGGGCTCATACATAATTCCTTATGATCTCCCAAGCCTGCGGCAAGGTCAAACAAGCGGCTTGGTCGGATCGCCGCTGGTTCTCTGAAACTGGTTGCGTGGCGGCCTGTGACGCCGCGGTCCAGTTCGCCGGGAAGACTCTGGGTTGGCTCAGAAAGGCCCAAGCAGGTGGCGGTGGTCATGATCGTTGGGGATGGAACGTCAAAGCCCCGCCCGCCTCGGGCAATCACCACCGACGCCATCCGACGATACCCTGCAGCTTCCTTTCTGATCGGGGGTATTCGTCGCCCTGACATCTTGAGACTGGCGCGGCACAAATCCCCACCGCCACCATTCCGCCCCGGCCTATTCGTGAGACCCGCTGCCTGCCTGTGTCTTGGCCGCGCCCGTGACCGGCGCGATGCTGGAGCGCGCGAAGTATTCGGTGATGAGGTCGCCCATCACGTCGGCGGCCGTGTTGTTGCGCTTGCCGGCGCGGTAGAGCACCAGGTCGACGCCGGGCAGGGCCGGGAAGCTTTCCGCGGCACCGATCACCCGCATGCCCGGCATGACCGAGCTTTTGGCCACGACGCTGACCGCGCTGCCGCTGAGCACCGCCGCCTGCAGGCCGCTGATACCGGCGCTGACGAAGGCGATCTTCCATTTCCGCCCCATGGTCGCGAGGCCCGCAAGCGCAAGGTCTCGGAACACGTTGCCCGGCGGCAGGACCGCGAGCGGCACCGGGTTGTTGTTGTGCAGGGAGCGGGCCTCCCCCGTGACCCAGACCAGGGGCTCGCGGGCGACCACGTCGCCTTCGTCGAAGGCCCGCATGTCGGTCACCAGGGCAAGGTCGATCTCGCCGCGCTTCAACTGGGTGACCAGCGGGCTCGACAGCATGGTGCGCAGTTCGACCTCGATATCGGGAAAAGCGTTGGTGAAGCTGGACAGGATCGGCGGCAGCAGATAGGCGGCGTACAGGTCGGGCACGCCCAGCACCACCTTGCCGCTGAGCTTGGGCGCGGTCAGGCGCACCTTCACCTCTTCCTGCAGGTTCATGATCGTGCGCGCATAGCCGAGCAGAAGCTCCCCATCGGGTGTCAGCACCAGCTTGCGGTTGACCGTGGTGAACAGCTTGGCATGGACCGTTTCCTCCAGCCGCCGCATCTGCAGGCTGACGGCCGGTTGGGTGCGCCCAAGGCGGCGCGCCGTTTCCGACACGCTGCCCGTTTCCACCAGCAAAATGAACGCCTGCAGCAGGCGCAGATCCAAGGGCTGTTTCATGATTTACCCATTAAATATATTTATGGAAAACATTTAAAGAATAAATTTTGTAAATTGTGCACTGCACCCTAACGTCTTCGTTGCGTCATACGAGCGGGACCTTTCCCGCCACAACAGGAGATCATCATGTCAGGCACCACACGCCGGAAATTTATCCACGCCGCCCTCGCCGGTGCGCTCTGCGCCTTTACCGCCGCGGCCTCCACGCCCGCGGCCGCAGCCGACCGGGTGATCAAGGTCGGCACGCTCAAGCTGATCCACGGCATCACCCCCTATTTCTACGAGAAGTTCGCACCTGCGGGATACAAGATCGAAGTCATCCCCTTCGAAAGCCCGACGGACGGCAAGAACGCCGTGGTGACCGGGACCGTCGATTTCGGCATTTACGGCCTTGCCGCCGCCACCCTGGGGGCCGCCGCCGGTGAGCCCGTGGTCGTCGTCGCCGCCGCCTGCAACCGCGGCATGGCCGTGGTCTCCGGCGCCAAATCCGGGCTCGACACGATCAAGGACCTGAAGGGCAAGAAGGTCGGCATCTGGCCCGGCTCGACCCAGGAAGTGGTGATTCTCGACCGTTTGAGCGCCGAAGGCATGACCATCAAGGACATCAAGCCGATCCGCGTGTCCTTCAGCGACATGGCCCCGGCGCTGGAGCGCGGCGACCTCGACGCCTATGTGGGGGCCGAGCCGGGCCCGGGCATCAGCCTCGCCAAGGGAGTCGGTAAAATTGTCGAGTATCCCTATTCGACGCCGACCGGGTCCCTCAACATGGTGCTGACCACCAGCCAGGAAAAAATCGACAAGGATCCGGAACTGGTGATGACCCTGCTGACCATTCACAGCAAGGCCGCCGAATACGCCATGAAAACCCGCGCCGAATTCGTCGCCGTCGCCATGCAGAAACTGGGTCAGCAGAAACCGTCGATCGAGAAGGCCGCCCCCAACGTGGAGTTGACCTGGAAGATCGACGATCTGTTCCTTAAACAGGCCAACTATTACGGCACCCAGATGCTCAACAAGAAGCAGATCCGCCAGCTGCCGGATTACGCGACCTTCATCAACCCGGCCTTCGTCCAGAAAATCGCGGGCATGTAATCGTCGACATGGCCAGCGACATGAACATCACCGCTCAAAGCCAAACGGTTGCGCCCGGGGACACGTCCCCGGCGCAACCTGCTTTGAGCCGGGCCTTCCTCAGGCGGCTGCGGAAGATCGGCCTGGGGCTGATCGTGCCCCTGACCCTGATCGCGTTCTGGGACTTGATGGTCCGCTGGACCGGAACCCGGCTGATCCCGCCGCCGTCGGACGTTCTCATCATGATGTGGGATTTCGCCTTCGGCGGCATCTACGACGATGGCTTCAGCGCCAGCCTGCCGATCCATCTGTGGGTGTCCCTGCAGCGCGTCTACGGCGGGTTCCTGGTCGCGGCCCTGGTCGGCATTCCCCTGGGCGTGGCGCTCGGCCGCTCTCCCCTGCTGCGCGCCATGCTCGATCCGACCCTGTCGCTGCTGCGCCCGGTCCCGGTCACCGCCTGGCTGCCGCTGTCGATGATCTTTTTCGGACTCGGCCCCAAGTCGGCGGTGTTTCTCGTGTTTCTCGGCGCCTTCTACCCGATCCTGCTGAACACCGTGTTCGGGGTGAAATCGGTCGATGCGCGCCTGCTCGAAGCGGCCGCCATGCTGGGCTGCAAGGGCTCCCAATTGTTCCGTTCGGTCGTGCTGCCGGCGGCCACCCCCAACATCTTCAACGGCCTGCGCCTCGGCCACGGGTTCGCCTGGATTCTCATCGTGGTCGGCGAGATGACCGGCGTGCCCGAAGGCCTGGGCGCCGTGATCATGGACGGGCGGACCCTGTCGCGCACCGACCTGGTGATCACCGGCATGATCGTGATCGGGATTACCGGGTTCCTCTCGGACCGCCTGATCGTCCTGCTTAACAACCGCCTGCTGCGCTGGAGCCCTCAACATCATGTCTGATTCCCAGAACACACAGGCGGCCGGCGCGCCGCCCATCATCCGCATCGCCGGGCTGAACAAATCCTTCGATTCCGATACCGGCCGGATCCTGGCTCTCAGCGGGATCAATCTCGACATCGACAAGGGCGAATTCGTCTGTCTGCTGGGGGCCTCCGGCTGCGGCAAGTCGACCTTGCTGCGGATCATCGCCGGCTTCGAGACGGCCAGCGAAGGAACGGCCAGCGTGTTCGGCCACCCCGTCCACGAACCGGGCCCGGACCGCGGCATCGTGTTTCAGGACTACGCCCTGTTTCCCTGGCTGACCGTCTATGAGAACATCGCCTTCGGCCCCAAACACGCCGGGATGAGCGCCAAGGAAGTGAAACGGATCGCCGACAAGTTCACGGAGATGGTCGGCCTGACCGCCTTCACCAACCATTATCCGGCGCAACTGTCCGGCGGCATGAAGCAGCGCGTGGCCATCGCCCGTGTTCTCGCCAACGATACCGACATTCTATTGATGGACGAACCGTTCGGCGCGCTCGACGCGCTGACCCGGGCGAAACTGCAGGAAGAACTGCTCGACATCTGGCGGCAGACCAAACTGACCGTCATCTTCGTCACCCACTCGGTCGAGGAAGCCGTGGTGCTGGCCGACAGGATCGTCGTCATGAGCGCCGGGCCCGGCCGGGTCGATTGCGACATGGCGGTCGATCTGCCCCGGCCCCGAGACGTGTCGTCGGAACCGTTCAACGCCGTTCGCCGCACCGTGGCGCAGCGGCTCAGCAGCAACCTCGCGCCGGGTCGCCGGCTTGCAACCGGAGACGCCGCCTGACATGCCCACCAAGCAGACTGCCAACAGCTACCGCGGCATGGCCCCCGCCGCGATCGACGCCGCCTACAATAACTCCGCCGCCGTCACCGACAGCGCCGAACGCGTGGAAAGATGGCGCCACCGCAGCGAGGATACCCGCGCCCGGCCGGGGGCGCGGCTTGATCTTCGGTACGGGCCCGAAGCCAACAACCGCATCGATTACTTCCCGGCGACCATTCCCTCGGCACCGCTGTTCGTCTTCATCCACGGCGGCTACTGGTTTCGCAACACCAAGGAAATCTTCGCCTTCGTCGCCGACGGCCCCTGCGCCAACGGCATCAATGTCGCGACCGTCGGCTACACCCTGGCGCCCGACGCCGGGCTCAGCCAGATCGTCCAGGAGATCAGCCAAGCGCTCGATTATCTGGTGAGTTCCGCCGATGACCTGGGGTTCGACCGCGCCGCCGTCATCGTCGGCGGATGGTCGGCCGGCGGGCATCTGACGGCACTTGCCGCCGGTCACCCGGACGTCGCCGGCGTCCTGCCCATCAGCGGCATTTTCGACCTGACCCCGATCGCGCTCAGCTACATCAACGATGCCCTGTCCCTGACGGCGGACGAGATCGCCAGCTTGAGCCCGCTGTTCAATCTGCCCCGGCGGAAGATCCCGCATCTGCTGTTCGTCGGCGGCGACGAGTTGCCGGAACTTCAACGCCAATCCAAGGCCTATGCCGCAGCCGTCGCCGATGACGGCATACCCGCCGTGCTGGAGGTCGTTCCCGGCCAGAATCACTTCACCATCGTCGACGAACTGGCATCGGAGGACGGTGTCCTGATGCGCGGGCTGATCCGCCTCATCAGACAGGTTTCCGACGCCAAGTCCGCCTGACCAATCGGCGGAACGGTCCACGCCGTCCGGCTCCGTTCACTCCGGGCGGGATCCTTTGACCTGAATCAAGGCACCCCGCGCGCGTCGGTTTATCGTCGCCCCATTGTCGTTCTTGATGCAGCAAAGGGATTTTTGACCGATGGTTGAGAAGTCCGATTTTTCGTCCGCAATTCCGTCCTGGTTCAACCAGATGTACGAACCGATGCGCCGGGTCGGTGAGAAGGTCGCCGAGTTCTTTTCGCCCAGTTCGGAAGCCGCGACGACCGAGTCCTACTATGAGATCAGCGTCGAACTTCCGGGGGTTTCCGACGAAGATATCCGCGTCGAGGTTCACGACGGCCGCCTGTCGGTGACCGGCGAGAAGCGCAGCGAGCGTCACAAAGAGAACAAGAGCTATTTCTTCTCCGAGCGGACCTACGGCAAGTTCCAGCGGGTGTTCCGGCTTCCGGCCGACGCCGACGAATCGAAGGTTTCCGCCGCCCACAAGGATGGGGTGCTGACGATCAAGATCGCCAAGTCGGCGCCACAGGAAAAGGGTGCCAAGTCCATTCCCATCAACAAGGGATAGGCTGCGGCCTCGTCCGCGAGCCCTCTCCTTCCAATAGACGACGGGCGGGGCGGGCTCGCACGCCTTTCCGGCGGGTTGTCCTGTCAGGTGCCGCAGAACGTCTGCTGCACGACCTCGTCGGGGGCGGGCGGGCGCACATAGCGCGAGCCGGCCGGGCGCGTCGCGTAGGGGCGCAGGACTTCCTCGACCAGGGCGTTGAACGGGGCGAAATCGCCGTTGTCCTCGGCCGCGCGGATGGCCGCCTCGACCAGATGGTTGCGCGGAATGACTGCCGGATTCTTGTCGCGCAGGGCAGCCGCGCAGGCATCCGCGGCCCGGCCGTCTTCGCTCAGGCGCGCCCGCCAGCGGGCGGCCCATGCCTCGAACGCGTCGGGGTTGTTGAACAGGGACGCCGGGTCCGTATCGTCGGCGGGGTCGGCTTCGATGCGATTGGCGAGATAGCGGAAGGTATTGGTGAAGTCGGCCTCGCCCTCGGCCATGCAGGCCAGCAGGTCCGTGGCCAGGGAAAGGTCATCGTCCTGGGCCGTCGCCAGGCCGAGCTTGGCGCGGAATTCCGCGATCAACGCCGCTTCGAACGCGGCCGGATAGGCATCGACCTCGGCTTGCGCCAAGGCCAGGGCCTTGTCGCCGTCCGGATCGATCAACGGCATCAGGCATTGCGCCAGCTGTGCCAGGTTCCACTGCAGGATCGACGGCTGATTGGCGAAGGCATAACGCCCGCCATGATCGATGGAACTGAAGACCGTGCCCGGATGATAGATGTCCATGAAGGCGCAGGGGCCGTAGTCGATGGTTTCGCCGGCGACCGAGGTGTTGTCCGTATTCATCACCCCATGGATGAACCCCAGGCCGAACCATTTGGCGACCAGGCCAGCCTGACGCGCGACCACCGCCGCCAGCAGCGCGGTATAGGGGTTGTCGGCCCGGGCCGCCTCAGGGTAGTGGCGATCGATGACGTAGTCCGCCAGGGTGCGCAGCGCCTCTTCGTCGCGGCGGGCCGCGAAATACTGAAAGGTGCCGACCCGAACATGGCTTTGCGCGACGCGGGTCAGCACGGCGCCCGGCAGATAGCCTTCGCGGATCACGTCCTGCCCCGTGGTCACGGCGGCGAGGGCGCGGGTGGTCGGCACGCCGAGAGCGTGCATGGCTTCGCTGACGACGTATTCCCGCAGCACCGGGCCAAGGGCGGCGCGGCCGTCGCCGCCCCGTGAAAACGGCGTGCGGCCCGAGCCCTTGAGCTGAACATCCCGGCGCAGGCCGTCCGTGCCCACGACCTCGCCCAGCAGGACCGCGCGGCCGTCGCCCAATTGCGGCACCCAGCCGCCGAACTGATGGCCCGCATAGGCCTGGGCGATCGGCTCGGCCCCCTCCGGCACGGCGTTGCCGGCAAAGATCGCGGCCCCCTCGTCCGACGACAGGGCATCGGCATCCAAGCCCAGCAGATCGCAAAGCGGCCGGTTAAGGCGGATCAGCGCCGGCGCGCGCACCGGGTCCGGCGCCTGGCGCACGAAGAACCGGTCCGGCAGCGCGGCGTAGCTGTTGGCGAAGGGAATGGAAATGGCGGTCATGGCAGCGTCCCGTGGTGGATTGGTTGTCGCGGGCATCGGTCAGGGCCCGTCCGCGCCGGCCGATAGCCGCTCGAGGAACATCAGGCCGTATTCTTCGAGCTTCTTCGGGCCGACGCCGTTGATATCGGCCATCTGCTCAAGATTGCTCGGTCGGCTCAAGCACATTTCGCGCAGTGTCGCGTCGGAAAACACCACATAGGCCGGCACGCCCCGCGCCTTCGCCAATTCCTGGCGCAGTTTCTTCAACCCGGCGAGCAGGCCGGAAAGTTCCGGCGGCAGGTCGGGCGCGGCGGCGGCACCGCGGGACCGGGTCTTCACCGGTTTTTCGGGGGCGGGCTCACGAATCAGGAATTCGCCGTCGCCCTTCAACACCGCCTCGGCCCGTTCGGTCAGCTTCAGGCTGCCGTAGCCGTCGATATCGACCGACAGATAGCCCCCCGCCAGGGCCTGGCGGATGAAGCTCTGCCAGTAACCCTTGGCATGGGCCGCGCCGACGCCGTAGGTCGGCAGCTGATCATGGCCGCGGTCCTTGATCTTCTGGGTCGCCGCCCCGCGCAGGATGTCGATCAGATGGGCCGCGCCGAAGGCCTGTCCCGTGCGCAGCGCGGCGGAAAACAGCATCTGCGCCTGCACCGTCGCGTCGATCAGTTTCGGCGGATCCAGGCAGATGTCGCAGTTGCCGCAAGGTTCCGTCGTCTCGTCGAAATAGGACAGCAGGGTTACGCGTCGGCAGGTCGTCGCCTCGCAATAAGCCAGCAAGGCATCCAGGCGCTTGTGCTCGCGCCGTCGGTGGTCGTCGTCCTCGCCGTCCTGGTCGATGAACTGGCGGCGCATGCGGATGTCGTCCAGGCCGTAGATCAGCTTCACGTCCGCCGCCGCCCCGTCGCGCCCGGCGCGGCCGATTTCCTGGTAATAGGCCTCCATGCTGCCCGGCAGGTTAAGATGAAAGACATAGCGGATGTCCGGCTTGTCGATGCCCATGCCGAAGGCGATGGTGGCGACCATAATCACGCCGTCCTCGGCCATGAAGACTTCCTGGTTGTCGCGCCGCAGCTCGGCCGACAGGCCCGCGTGATAGGGCAAGGCGCGATGGCCCTTGTCGTTCAGGAACGCGCTGACCTCTTCCGTCAGGCGCCGGGACAGGCAATAGACGATGCCCGATTGCCCCGTCCGCTCACCGATGAAATCCAACAGCTGGCGGCGCCAGTCGGCTTTCGGCTCGACCGCGAGATGCAGGTTCGGGCGGTCGAAGCCATGGACGATGGTCTCGCCCCGGCCGTCGAACAGCTTGGCCGCGATGTCGCGGCGGGTGGCTTCGTCGGCGGTGGCGGTGAAGGCCGAGAATACGGCGTCCGGAAAGGCCGTCTTGAGCCCCGACAGCGCCTCGTATTCCGGGCGGAAATTCATGCCCCATTTGGAAATGCAGTGGGCTTCGTCGACCACGAACATGGCGGGGTCGAGCTTCTGCAGGGCACTCAACATGCGATCGGTCATCAGCCGTTCCGGCGACATGTAGAGCAGCTTGCAGGCCCCGCTCTGCACCCGCTTCCAATCGGCCACGTTGGCGTCCCGGTCGCGCCCGGAATGGATGCAGGCGGCATCGACGCCCAGCGCCCGCAGGGCCGCCACCTGATCGTCCATCAGGGCAACCAGGGGTGAGATCACCACGGTCAGCCTGTCGAAAACGAGGGCCGGAATTTGGTAACAAAGGGACTTGCCCGCCCCGGTCGGCATGACGACCAGCATGTTCCGGCGCGCCAGCAGCCCGGCGACGATGTCCGCCTGCCCCGGGCGGAACGCCTGCATCCCGAACACGGAATGCAGCAGGTCTTCCGCTTCGGTCTGACGAATGTTTGCGTCCATGTGATCCGGAAGGTCCGTTGTTGTCGCCCGCGCAATGCCGGGCCCCTGTCTGAGATAGGGGGCAGCGCGACCAAAGTCAGTAACTTTTCCCGGTTTTTTCCGCTTTTCAGGTCTTTTGCGCCAGGACCTACCGCCCTGGCGCAGGCAGCCCACAGGTCAAAGAAAAGGCCTCGGAAGCATCCCTTCCAAGGCCTTTCCTGTCCCTTTGCCCGCCCCGGTGCCGCTATTCGGTACCAGGGCCGGAGATCATCTCGTCACGGCTCAGCCCGCCACCCAAGGCCGCCAGATCTGCCGGGGGCGGTTTCCGCTGCACTTCTGCAGGAGAACCTCTGCCCCTTTGACCGCCTTGTCGATCACGGTCATGCAGAAATCGAATTTCACCATCTTCACATGGCCGTCCGCCTGCAGTTCCCACTGCATGTTGGGGGAATTCTGGCACTTGGAAATCAGCACCTTCGTGCGGTCCTGAAGCTTGGCGTCACCGACCCCGACGCAATATTTGCTGTCGAAAACCAGGGCGCTCGGCTTTTCGTTTGGCCTGATCCACAGGGTATCCCGCTGCTTACAGTCGGCCAGGGCCATAGCTTCCGTCGGCTCCTCGCTTTTGCTCAGGCACAGCCCCGGCGCGCTGGTCAACTCGAACCGTAAGGTGCCCTTGGGCTGGGACCGCTGCCGCTTGATCGCGGCGATCAGGGCTTTGTCCGCCATCGGCGCCGCGGCGGGGCCTTGGTTGCCCACGACCACGGAGGTCGATTGAATGGGGGTGATCTTGATCGAACTCGGATCAATGGTGTCGGCGTTCGGCGTCGCCTGGTTCGTGGTGACGTTACTGCCGAGATTGATCGTCGGCATGGTCGGCGGGGCCGGCTTGGCGTCCGGGTCCTTACCGGCCTTGTAGGCGGCCAGACGGGTTTTGAAGTTGGCGCTCGGCCGCGTGTCGGCGCCGATCACGGCCGACCAGTGAAACAAAAACTCATCCGGCCCGTCTTTTTGCTGCAGAAAGATATTGAGATCGAGAGGACGGTTCGCGATGTCGATCGACTGCTGGATTTTCCCGGCCGCTTTCTCCAACGCCATGAACTTGTCGATTTCCATGGTCACGATCACCCCGGCGGCGATGGCGATCATCAACGGCCCGAGGGCCGCCGTCGCAACGCCCGACGTTGTCCAACTGCCGGCGCCTCCACCCGTCTTGAGAGCCGTCTCGACCACTTTCCTTGCTGCCTCTGCCGCAACCTTCCGTGCCGCTTCCCTGAAAGGAAATGTCGCGATTTGCACCGGTTTGACAAACAATGGGATGAGAACGCTGCCCGCCGGTCCGGCGAAGCCGGCCGCCATCTGGATGGAGCCCACGAGCATCTCATTATAGTCGGGCGGGGTGACCATGGAATCGGAATAGATGACGGCGGCGCCCATTTTCTTCGCCGTGACCTCGTAGGCCTTTTTGGAAGCGATCTCCCAGGTTTGATGCGCCTGTTTCGCCTGATAGGCGATGAACTGCCGGTTCCATTGAATAAGCTGGGCGACCTGCCCCATCAGCTGCTTTTCAGATTCCGTCCTCTGACCGGCGGGTTTGGCGGCGGCATCCATCACGGCAGCGCCAAGGGCGGCGGACAGATAGGGACTTTCCCACGGCCGGTTGTCGATGACGTCCCAGGCCGCTTTTAGTGTCGCTTCTGGGTCCTTGCTGGCCAGTTTCGCGGCCTTTTTGATCTGGGCATCCAACGCCGTGCGTTCGGCGATGATTTTGGCAAGGATGTCATCGGCACCGCTGCCAAGGCCGAACAGGCCGTATTTGCCCCGTTCGGGCAGGACCCATTCCATCTTGTTGTTGCTGCAGGCCTTCGCCGATTTGATGCTGAACCAGGTGCGCTTGGCCCCTTCCGGACAGGTCCAGCAGGTGCCGCCGTCGATCATGTCGAAAATCTGGTTGGGTTCGCACTTGCGGTCGCCTTTGCTGATCGCCGGCTCGAACGCAAAGGACGTCTTGCAGGCCCGCGCCCCGGTCACGGCGTTGGCCGTGCGGTTGTAATCTTCGGGACATTTCCAGCATTCGCCGCCGTTGCGCGGATCGCGGAAGGCATCCTGATCGGGGCATTGCCGTCCTTTGAAGATCGCCGACGTCGCCTTTTTGCCGATCTTGCCGCAGGCATTCCACGCGTCCACCTTCGCGGCGGTGCGACCATAGCCCGCGGGGCAGCTCCAGCATTCGCCGCCGTTGCGCCCATCCTTGAAGGAACCGCTCGGGCATTTGACCGCCCCGAGGAAGGTCGCGGGGCCCGTCTTGTTCGGAATGTTTTTTTGACAAGCCCGTTCATGCGTCACCTTGCGGGCGCTGCGCACGTAGCCCGTCGGGCAGGCCCAGCAGGACCCGAGATCGGCGAACGACCCTTTCGGGCAGGTCTTGATGGACTGCCTGACGTAGGTGGCCTTTTGAAAATCGCAGGGTTCCTGGAGGTTCCCCGCCCGATCAACGCCGCCGCAGGCCGAATGGCCCTGCAACTGCTTCCACGCCGAGTTCGCCTGCACGTCCTCACCATTGCCCCCCAGGATGAACAGGCCGAGAAACAGAACTCCCAAGTACTTTGGCAAAAACCTTGCGACAAGCGATGCCATAGACAAATCCTCCTCGCGGCGTTAGATCCGCCGAAGTCGTGAATTTCGATGTATTTTGTTTCTTAATCACTCCGGCGGCCTGAATTCATGCTTATTTTTTGGAATTAAGCCAGCCTGAAAATTAAGCTGCGCGTCGGAGACAGCGATTGCGCAATCAAAGCATTTATCAGGCGCGCGACCGCAAGGTCTGCGACGGCAGGACGCCGTACTGCTCCACATAGCATTTGGAAAACCAGCCCATGTGGGTGAACCCCCACTTCACGGCGACATCGCGGACGGAAACGCCGTTGTCGGCCCGGCGCAGATCGTCATGAGCCAAGGTCAATCGCACGTATTTGACATAGGCGATCGGCGACATGCCGAAAGCATCGTTAAAGGCCATCTGCAACGACCGGTAACTGCATCCCGCGTGACGCGCCAGGGTTTCCAGGGTGATCGCCATATCCGCATGGGCGTGGATGAAGTCGCGAGCCCGTTTGACGTAGTAGGGCACGGCGACGGCCTTCGGGCGGCCCTGCAGGGCCGCCGTGGCCGAATTGGGCAGCAGCGACAGCACGCTGGTCAGCAACAGGTCCTTGAGGCCTGCCTGCAAGATGGGATTACCCGCCTCGTATAGGGGGCCATCGAGGGCCCCCGCGATATAGGTCACCGTATTGCGCAGGTGCTGCCCGTTCGGCGTAGTCAGGTCCAGTTCGACATCGAATTGGATATCCGCCAGACAGGCTTCTTCGCCAAGAAGCTTGCGCGCATGTTGTTTCAGGCCATCAATCGACAGCGGAACCACGAAGCTTTCGAAGGCGTCCTGGTGCGCTGTCAGGGGATTGCGTTTGTCCCGCATCAGGCCGGTATTCGGCGAAATATCGAACGTCTTCCCTTGATGCTTCACCTCGGCCATTCCGCCGGTAAGGATGAACAACAACAACGAATCCTCGTCGTTCGCCTGCGTCTGGACCCGGGTCGGCACCGCGCCATAGGTGATGTGCAGAAGGCTCTGGCCGCCGAGGTCGGCACAGCGCAGGGACGCGTCGATCTCACGGCCTTTGCCGATGACGTCGACTTCATCCGTGTTGGTCAGGCGTGCAAGAATATCCCGCATTTCATGCAGGTCCTTGGACGACAGAACCTCGTAATTCTCCAGATATGTCATGAGGGGGCGCCAATCCTTCCGATGGACACGCATACATTATAAGCGGCCCATCGCCTACGACCATCATCACACTGCCGCGCTATCGTTCAATTTAGGTCCCGGCCGTTGCCTTGCCCCACCCCCGCGACTCCTGTTCACAATGGCGCAAATCCGCTAAATGGTTGCAGACCTTAGAACAAACCAAAATCAGGAGATCCATCCATGGGGGAACAATGCGTTGTCGTGACCGGCGGCAGCAGTGGCATCGGCCGCGCCTGCGTCGAGGCCGTCGCCGCGACCGGCACCAAGGTTGTCAATCTGGACCGCAATCCGGCCGAACTCATTCCGGGCGAGACCTTCATCGAACTCGATCTCTATGACCACGACCGAATCCGCGACGTGTTCGCCGACATCGCTCAGACCTTCGACATCGTCGGCCTGGTCAACAACGCCGGCATGTCGCTCGCCAAAACCCTGGCCGAGACCGAGGCCGAGGATTTCGCCAAAGTGGTTCCCCTCAACATGGTCGCCCCGGCGCTTTGCGCGAAATATGCCGCCGAGGCCATGAAGCGCGTGGGCTGGGGGCGTATCGTCAACATGTCCAGCCGCGTCATCCTGGGCAAGGAGTTGCGCACCACCTATGCCGCGACCAAGGGCGGCATCGCCGCCATGGGCAAGGTCTGGGCCCTGGAACTGGCGGCCGACGGCATCACCGTGAACACCATTGCCCCCGGCCCCATCGCCACGCCCCTGTTCAAGGAGGTCAACCCGCCGGGTACCCCCAGAACCCAAAAGATCATCGACGGCGTGCCGGTCAAGCGCCTGGGTGAGCCGGAAGACATCGCCAACGCCGTGACCTTCTTTCTGAAAAAGGAAAGCGGCTTCATCACCGGCCAGACCCTGTTCGTCTGCGGCGGGTTGACCGTCGGCGGCGCGCAGTAACCGGGTACCGTCACGCCAGCGAAACATCGCTGGAATAGCGGCCCGTAATCCGTCACAAAGGGGGCCCACGGCGTGCCGTCGGATTTTCCGGCGGCGGCCCCTCATACAATAAGGAGCATCGGCATGACCTCGATCCTGGTTCTCGGCTTCCTGATCGGGATTCGTCATGCATTTGAGCCGGATCACCTGGCCGCCGTGACCGCCATGGTGTCGGGCAAGACGTCCCTGCGCCAGACCCTGCGTCAGGGG
This sequence comes from Rhodospirillaceae bacterium, assembly GCA_002706405.1. Lineage (GTDB taxonomy): Bacteria > Pseudomonadota > Alphaproteobacteria > Rhodospirillales > Casp-alpha2 > UBA1479. Next base: position 29,913 of record PALN01000067.1, read on the forward strand.
GCTGTCTGGGGCCTCGGCCATACCACCACTCTGTTCCTGGTCTGCGGCGCCGTGATCTACATGGAAACGACGATTTCCGACTTTGCCGCGCGCATGATGGAGGCAACCGTCGGTGTGCTGCTGATCGGGCTGGGCGCCGAAGTGATCCGCCGCATGATCCGCGACCGCATCCATTTCCACGCCCATCGTCACGCGGACGGAGAAGTCCACTTCCACGCCCATTCCCATAAGCATGACCCCAAACAGGCGGTGCATCCGCGGACGCACGACCACGACCACCCGACGGGCTTTCCGCTGCGCTTTTTCGTCGTCGGCCTGATGCACGGCATGGCCGGATCGGCAGCCTTGGCGGTGATGACGGCGCAGACCACGGCAACGCCCTGGTTGGCGCTGGCCTACGTCGCCTTGTTCGGGATCGGCTCCATGGCCGGAATGGCCATGTTCTCGGCGGCCATTTCCCTGCCCCTCAAGGGCGCGCGCTCCCTGACCTGGGCCCATAACGGCCTGCAGATGGCGATCGGCTGCCTGACCGTCGGCCTGGGCGCCACGACGGTGGTCACCTCCGTCTTCCCCTGACTGACTGAATGCGCCGCGCCGCCGTCGTCATCTGACGGCTGAATGCGGCCGCATGATCGTGATCTGCAAGTCGGATACGCTCGAAGAGCTCGCCAAGTCCTGACGGAAATCGCTAGGAAAGAGGGTCGGGCGGCGCCACGCCCAGGTCCCGGCCGGCGCCGGCAATGGCGTCCCAGGCATCGGGGGCCAGGGGAATGCCGCCCGAAAGCCGGGCGTCGCGCATGCGGGCTTCGGGCTCGCCGGGAACCAGCACTTCGCCGCCGTCTTCAACCGGCTTGGCGCTTTTCACATAGTCGATGTAGCGGCGGAGTTCGCGGGCATAATCATCCTCCGCGCCAAAACGGTCGCGGGACATATAGATCGACAGCATGCCGTTATAAATCTTGTCGTATCCCGGTCCGGTGGCGCCCGATCCGGTGAGCGCGCCCGCCAGCAGTTCGCACATCAGGGCCAGGCCCGATCCCTTATGCCCGCCCATGGCGACCAACGCACCCGCGCCGTTGCGCGAATTGGGCTGAACCGCCGGATCGGCCGGACCATAGAGCATGGCCGGATCGGCGCTGGGTCGGCCGTCGGGCCCAATCAGGCTGCCGTCCGGCAACGGCTTGCCGCCCTTGGAGGCAACCAGCACCTTGCCCTCGGCGACCAGGGAAGTCGCGAAATCCAGAATCACCGGGGCACCCCCCGCCCCCGGCACGCCGATGGCGACCGGGGCCGTGGACATGCGCCGCTCCGTCCCGCCGAACGGCGCGACCAGAACGCTGCCCGCCACGTTGACGAAATGGACCGACACCTGGTTTTCCGCCGCCGCCACCTCGGCAAAGGCGCCGATGCGCCCCAGGTGCCCGGCATGGCGCAGGGCGACCACGGCGACACCCAAGTCCTTGGCCCGTTCGATGCCGCGGGCGACGGCCTGCGGCCCCACGGTCTGGCCGAAGCCGAACTGACCGTCGAGGATCATCAGAGCCCCCGTGTCGCTGATCACGGAAACCTCGCGGTCGGCGACAAGGTTGCCGGATTTCAGCCAACCCAGATATCGCGGCGTGCGGATGACGCCATGGCTGTCGTGGCCGGACAGATTTGCGCCGACCAGGTTTTCGGCGACGCGCATGCCCTCGGCCGCCGAACAGCCGGCGGTGCGAAAGACCTCCGCCAGGAATCCCGTCAGGGCCGCGGCCTCGAGGCGGACCGGTGCCGCGCCGCCGCTCACAGCACGTCCTTGTTGACGACGAAGGCGGGATCGAGCGCGGCGTCCAATGCGGCCAGCACGTTGCGGGCCGCGGTTTCCGCAACGCGGCGGCCCGTTTCGACCGTCAGGGCCGAGTTGTGGGGCGTGAACAGCACGTTGTCGAGGGTAAGCAGGGGACAGTCGTCCTTGGGCGGCTCGTCCTTGGTGACGTCGAGCCCTGCCCCGCCGAGATGGCCCGAGACCAGGGCCGCATGAAGGGCATCCTCGTCGATCAGGGACCCCCGGGCCGTGTTGATGACATAGGCCCCCGGTTTCATGGCGGCGAATTCCGCCGCCCCCAAAAGGGGCGTGCCGTCGTCGTTGGCCGGCAGATGCAGACTGACGAAATCGACATCTCCCAAGGCGTCGCGGAAATCGGCGACGTAATCGTAGCCCAGGCGCTGGGCCTCTTTCCGGGTCGCCTCGCGGCCGCAGGCGACGACCCGCATGCCGAAGGCGGCACAGCGTTTGGCCGCCTCGCCGCCGATGCCGCCTAGTCCGATGATCAGCACCGATTTATCCAATAGCTCATGGGTCTGGCTTTTGAAGCGTTCCGCATATCGGCCCGTGCGGGTGTAGCGGTCCATGACCGCGATCTGACGGCCGAGTCCCAGCATCAGCAGCACCGTGTGCTCGGCCACGGAAGCCGCCAACGCGTCGCCGACGATGGCCAGCGGAATGCCCCGCGCGCTGAGTGCCGCCACGTCGACATGGTCATAGCCGACGCCCAGGCGGGAGACGATCTTGAGATTGGCCGCCCCCGCGATGGCCGGAGCGGTCAGCGGCGTCAGCCGCAGGATGACCGCGTCGGCGTCCTTGATGGCCTCCGCCAGGCTGTCCGGGGTCAGGCCCTGTTCAAGGCGCACGTCCAAACCGTCGCGCAGGGACAACAATTCCACCCCCCGCGCATGCATGGGGCCTTCGACAAATATGGTGGTCACGATAGGCCGCCGTCAGGCCGCGTCGTCGAAGTCGAGGGGCTCGCGGGTCGCCTTCTCACCGGGGCGATAGAGCACCATGACGGCCCCGACGGCGACCAGGGCAAGCGCCAGGACCGCGAACTGGAACGGCACGAAGTCCTTGACGTGTTCCTGGCGCAACCCCAGGAACGCCAGCACCGCGACAATGGCGGCGGCAAGCCCCCAATAGACGGGCCGGCCGATAAACAGTTCGGACATCTTCATTATGCGGTCTCCGGAGTAAGGCGGCGGCGCGTGACCGCGAACAGAACGATGCCAAGCGCACCCCCCACGGGCAGAATGAAGCTCGACACGCCGTCGATCAGCGGTTCCATCGGGGGCAGCAAGGCCATGATCGACAGCACCCCGATGACCGTCCGCATGGCGGGATTAAGCGGGCCCTTGAACCAGCCTTCGAGCATCACCGACAGGCCCCACAGGCTGATGAAGGCGGACACCGCCGACAGGCAGGTCAGCCACAGCGGGCCTTCGAACAGCAGGGCCGGGTTATAGACAAAGGCGAAAGGCACCAGATATTTGGCGATGCCGATGCGCGCCGATTCCACGGCCGTCCCCATGGGACTGGACCCGGCGATGGCCGCCGCCGCGAAGGACGCCAGCGCCACCGGCGGCGTGATGGTCGACACCACGCCGTAGTAGAAGGCGAACATATGTGCCGCCATGGGTTCGACCTTAAGATGAATCAGCGACGGCACGATCAGCGCCGCCACGGTGATATAGACCGCGGTGGTCGTCATCCCCATGCCGAGAATGATCGCCGCGACACCGGTCAATGCCAGCAGGACGAACAGGTTGCCGTCGGCCATGCTGATCACTTCGTTGGTGAACTTCAGGCCCAGGCCGGACACGAAGATGGAGCCGATGATGATCCCGGCGCAGGCGCAGGCCACCGTCACCGGCATGGCGGCGCGAACACCGGATTCCAAGGCGGCGAGCAGATCGACCGGGCTCATGCGGGTGAGCGGGTCACGGAAGCTGAGGACGATCAGGGTCACGATGGCCCAGAACGCCGACAGCATGGGCGAATAGCCCCAGGCCAACAGACCGACCAGCACGGCCAGGGTCAGCAACTGGTGCCAGCCGTGTTTCAACACGGTCAGGGCCCGCGGCAGGGTGCGCTTGTCCAGGCGCTTGATTCCGTCCTTCTCGGCCTCGATATCGACCATGAAGTAGATCGTGGCGAAGTAAAGCACCGTCGGAATGATCGCCGCGATGATGACCGTCAAATAACTGACGTGCATGAATTCGGCGATGATGAAGGCGGCGGCGCCCATGATCGGCGGCGTGATCTGCCCGCCCGAAGACGCACAGGCCTCGACGGCAGCGGCGAATTTGGGCCGGTAGCCGAGCTTGCGCATCAAAGGAATGGTGAACGATCCGGTCGTCACCACATTGGCAACTGCGGACCCGGACACGGTGCCGAGAAAGGCGCTCGCCACCACCGACGCCTTGGCCGGCCCGCCGCGGCGGTGGCCGGTCAGCGCGATGGCAAGGTCGATGAGCATACGCCCCGCACCCGTGCGAATCAGGACCGCACCGAAGATGATGAACAGCACGATATACGTGGCGGCAACGGAAATCGGGATGCCGAACATGCCTTCGGAGCGAATGAAAAGAATATCGATGTACTTGGTGACGGAAGTGGGCGGGCCATAGAGGAAACCGCCGAACTTATCCGCATAAAGTGAATGGACGACGAAGAACGACGTCACCAGCACCATGGGCAGGCCGACGGACCGGCGCGTGGTCTCCATCACCAGGAATATCAGAAGGAAGCCCATCCACAGATCGGATTCGATCAGTTCGCCTTCACGTTGGGAAAAGGCATCCAAGTCCCACAACGTATAGACCTGCACCGCAAGGACCGCGAAAACCAGCAGCGCGTCGATGCCGAATGCCCCCCATTGCATGGGCGTGGCCGGGCGGTCTCGCCAGGATTTACGGCCGAGCGGAAACAGCAGGACCGCCAGCACCATCATGCCGGTCAGATGCGTGGAGCGAAATGCCCGCGACTGCGGCGTGCCGAAAACGGCGACGTAAAGGTGAAACAGGGCCAGCGCGATCGCGATCGTCGCGACGGTCAGGGCGATCCAGGTCACCAGATCGTAGCCGCGGCGCATCAGCGCATGCTCAAGAACGGAGAACTCCCGCACTTCGTCGTAGTGCAAGGGTTCGGGCGAAGCGGTTTGATTATCTGTCATGGGGGTGCCGGATCAGCACGGGCCTTAGGGGATAAAACCACGCAGCAAGAACGAAGACAGGCAGACTCGCCGAACGATGAATGCTGGCGCGGCGGAAACCAGTCCGCCGCGCCGAAGACATTCACTATCCCCTAGGGGCCGTTACTTGACGCCCTTTTCGTCGTAGTACTTCTTGGCGCCCGGATGGATCGGAAGCGCCGCACCGAGAAGCGCATTTTCAAGCTTCACGGAGTTCCAGACCTTCTTGACCTGAACCAGGTCGCTATGATGTTCCCACAGCGCCTTGGTCATCTTGTAGACGGTGTCTTCCGACACGTCCTTGTTGGCCACCATGATCGTCACCGCACCCAGGATCGGCGTCGGCTTTTCGATGCTCTTGTAGTGCTCCTTGGTCATGGTGATTTTGATGTAGCCCGGGTTTTCCGAAAGGATGTCGGCCAGGATCTTGTCGTCGACGCCGATGAAGCGGATGCCCGGCGAGAATTCCAGATCGAGGAACGACGCCTGCGGCACGCTGGTCACCGCCGTGAAGGCGTCGATATGGCCGTCCTTCATCAGCGAGACGGAATCGGAATACCCGACGTGGTGGACCGTGCCGCCGTTTTTCTTCACGTCATCGACGGTGAAGCCGTACTTGCCGAAGATCAGCTGTGCGGCAGCATAGCCGGACCATTTCAGCTTGCCGGGGCTGAGGTTCTTATCCTTCAGGTCGGCATAGGACATGATGCTCGACTTGGCCGGAACAGCGGTCTGCACACCGGCGGGATACAGGGTCGCGATATGGCGGATATTCGGGTTCTTCGACTTGAAGACCGGGGCATTGCCCTTGTAGCCGTCGAACGCGGTATGGCCGTAGGTCCAGCCCAGTTCCGCTTCTTTCTTGTTGACGTCGAGCACGTTGCTGACGCCGCCGCCCGGGCCGTTGGACACGGACAGGCCACCGATCTTGCCGAAGATTTCCGCCATCTTGGCGCCCAGCGGATACCAGCTGCCGCCGGACGGGCCGGAAACGATGCGGACGAATTCATCGGCCTTGGCCGAAATGTGGCCCGCCATCACCAGCGGTGCCGCAAGCAACACGACTTTCACAAATTTCTTCATTGGAGTCCTCCCAAAAGGATAAAGATGTCTTCAGCCAGATGTTTCCAGGAATATCGAAGTTTTTTTTTATTAAGCGTCCCGGCCGAAGATTGCAGCGAACAGAATTGTTAGTGCCCCAGCACCCATTCGTCAAATCAAAGGATATTTGTTGATTTTCGCTATGCAGAACAGGCCTGTAATCCCCCGAATTCCCGTCCGCGCCATCATATCGGAGTGACAGATGACGACCACAAATTTCTCCCCGGCCCCCACCATCGCCCTGATCGGCGCCGGCACCATCGGCACCGCCTGGGCCGTGGTGTTCGCAAGCGCCGGCATGATGGTGCGGTTGTATGACGCGGAGGCCGCCCGCCTGCCCGCCGCCTTGGACATGGCCCGCGCGCGGCTGGACGACCTCGCCGCCTACGGGCTGATCGACGGCGACGTGGACGACATCATGACCCGCATCACCCCGGCGGCGGAACTGGACGCAGCACTGGACGGCGCCGATCATGTGCAGGAAAACGCCCCCGAGGATCTGGCCCTCAAACGCGACCTGCTGGCCCGCATTGCCGAGATCGCGCCCGCCACCTGCACCATCGCCAGTTCGACCTCGTTCATCGAACCGTCGCGGCTGTTCGACCACGTCGAGGGCCGCGAACGCTGCCTGGTGCTGCATCCCGGCAACCCGCCGTTTCTGATCCGGGTGGTCGAGGTCGTGCCTGCCCCCTTCACCTCCCCCGACGCGATCGCCCGCTGCAACGCCCTGCTGGAACGCGCCGCCATGGCGCCGATCGCGGTCAACAAAGAGGTCGAAGGATTCGTGTTCAACCGGCTGCAGGGGGCGCTGTTGCGCGAAGCCTATTGCCTGGTGCGTGACGGGGTGACCACAGCGGGCGACATCGACCGCATCGTGCGCGACGGCATGGGCATTCGCCTGGCCGTGACCGGCCCGTTCGAGAACGCCGACCTGAACGCCCAAGGCGGCATCGAAGGCCATGCCAAACGCATGGGCCCGTCCTATGCCCGGCTAGGAGCGGAGCGGGGCCAGAACGACCCCTGGACCGATGAGATGGTGGCCACGGTCGCGGCGGAACGGCGCGCCGCCCTGCCGCTGGATCAGAAGGACGCCCGCGCCGCCTGGCGCGACCGGGCGGTGATGACCATCCTGCGGGCGCGCAAGGAGCTGCTGAATTAGTTAATCTGCACGGGGCGGCAGGTCCGGCCCGGCGACCGCACCGGCGCGGGCAAGATCGTCAATTTCCTTGTCGGTCAGCCCAAGATCCGTCAGCACCCGGCGGGTGCTTTCGCCCTCGCCTTCGGGCTGGGTCAGGGGGCGGCGCGACCAGGCGTCGGAGGTAAAGCCCAGACCCGGCACCTTTACCGGCGTGTCAACGCCCGGCAGGGGCAGATCATCGAGACAACCCGAAGCCGCCGTCTGCGGGTGTTCCAGAATTTCCCCGAGCCCCCGCACCTTGCCCGCGGGCACGGCGGCGTCGGCCAGGATCGTTTCCCATTCGGTCGCCGGGCGCGTGCGGAACACGCGGTCGAGCGCTTCCGCCACCCGGGCGCGGTCGGCTTCGTTGAGGGCGTCGGGCGCGGTGCTGCCGGCCAGCGACGCCAGATCGTCCAGGCCGAGTGCGGCCACCATGCGCACGGCCTGGGCCGAGGTATTGGCCGTGATGACCAGATGCCCGTCGGCCGTGTCGAAGCGCCCGGCGAAGGGACTGCCGCTGAACGGCGTGTTGCCCATCAAGCCCCGTTCGCGGCCGTCGGTCTGCACGTCGATGGCGAAGGACCCCATCATGGCGAGGACCGAGGACAGCATCGGCACGTAAAGATGCTGGCCCTGGCCGGTCCGGCGCAATTGGTGCAGGGCACCCGAAACCGCCAGCGCCGCCGTCAGCCCGGCGATGTAATCGGTGATCGGCAGTCCGACCCGCTGCGGGCCGGACTGTGCCGTTCCGGTCATGCTCATCAGACCCGACATGCCCTGGACGATATGATCGTAGGCGGGCACGCCGGAAAGCGGCCCCTCGGGCCCATAGCCGGTGAGCGAGCAATAGACGATGTCGGGCTTTACCGCCTTGACGTCGTCATAGCCGACGCCCAAACGGTCCATGACGCCGGGGCGGTAATTTTCCATGACCACGTCGCAGGTTGCCGCCAGCTTGAGAAACAGGTCGCGCCCGCCCGGCGCCTTGAGGTCCATGAGAATGCAGGCCTTACCCGCGTTCTGGGCCGCGAAGGACCCGCCCATGCCCTGGGCGCGCAGGTCCGCCGAGCCGCCATGGCGGCGCACGAAATCGTCGCCGCCGATGCGTTCCACCCGGATCGCGTCCGCCCCCATGAGGCAGAGCTGATAGGTCGCGAACGGCCCCGCCAGAACGTGGCTGGCGTCCAGCACCCGCACCCCGTCGAGCGGCAGAGCACCTTCGGTCATTTGCCGGCGATCCAGGCGGTCGGGCCCGCCGCCTTGGCCAGGGCATCGGCCCCGCCCGGCCGCACCTGGCCGGTCGCGAGGTCAACGATCGTGCCCGATCCCGCCGCGTCACCGCCGGTAACCGTTCCATCCCCGGCCTTGACCGCCCAGGCGCCGCCGCCCGCCGCCGCCAGGGCGCCGGTCAGATGGCGCAGGACATGGAAGGCCGGGCGCGGGTTGTACAGCCGGTCGACCACGCCCTGCCGCGCGAAGTAGCCGCGGTCGACGTCGGAGAAGGTGTCGCAATAGACATGGGCATCGGGATTGGCGTGACCGGCGGCCAGGGCCTCCGCCGTGCGTGCCGCGACCCAAGGCTCATCGGCCTGGGCCGAGCCCGGGCTGCCGATCGACATGCGAATGTGCAGGGACACCTTGAGCCCATGGGGGGACGCTGCCTTAAGCGCTGCCGCCGTTGCCTCTGCCGGCGGGGTTTCACCGGCCACCCGGAACACGATGCCCGTCACCCCCGGAATCGCCGCCGCGCGGGCGATCTGATCGTCCTCGTCCGGAGTGAAGCCGTGGTTGATCATGTGGTAGTACTTTTCGCCGCCCTTCTCCATCTCGTCCTTGGAGCGCAGCTTGGAGAGATAAAGGTCGATGCCCGCGGCCTGGGCCACCGGCACGGCCGCGGCGGCAACGTCGGGCAGGTCCGAAAGGTTCTGCGCGACTTCCCAGATGTCGATCAGGCCCTTGGCCTCTTTGACCGCGGCGGCCAATTCCGCGTCCGGCGCATCGAACGAGAACAGCGTAAACAGGAAGCCCAGTTCGGCGAGCGTATCGAGCCGCGCGCGATGCCCCGGATCGAGCAGGTCGCGGGCGGGAATGCGCAGACGGCGCACGCCCATTTCCATCAGCGCCATCAGGGCATAGTCGTTGCGCGTGCGCTTGCGGTCGAATTCATCCAGGCCGCCCGAGGGGGGAATCTCGATGACTTCCAACCAGTTCTGGCGCATGTCGAAACCGAAGCGGGTAACCGGGCTCATCAGCGGGTGGACCGGCGCCACGGTATCGGGTGCGGCCGCCACCGGGGCACCCGGTTCCACGCTGGTGCCGTAGGTCCGGACGATGTCGCACAGGTGCCCGTTCTCATGCACATGGACGATGAAATAGCCCAGCTTGTTCCAATCGTTGCGCCCGGCTTCGAATTCGGGCGGCGGGGCGGCGCGGTACATTTCCGAATAGTCCTGACGGACGAAGGCCGTGGACGGCAGCAGCCAGCACTGCGTCGCGTCATGGCGGTGGTACCAGAAATTATGAACGTGGCCCGCGAACATGGCCTCGATCTTGTGCTTTTCCATAAGCTCCAGCAGCCACGACCGGCCGGGCTCGCCGATATTGTCGTAATGCTCATCCTCGTCCGGATAGGTCAGATAGGGCGGGTAGTGGGTGTTGAGGAAGACGCGCTGGCCCGCGGCGTCCGCCGCCGCCAGTTCCGCTTCCAGCCAAGCTTTCTGTTCCGCTTCCGCGGCCAGGCCCGAATTGATGATCTGTGCGTCGATCAGAATGAAGCGGACCTTGCCGTGATCGAAGGCCTGGTAATGGGCGCCGAAATGCTGATCCCACAGGTCCAGGAATTCATCACGCACCATGCCCGCCGGGCACCAGTCGACGGGCTTGTCGCCGACGTCATGGTTGCCGGGAATGACGTAGAGCTTGTGGCGCAGGTCCTTGACCTGGTCCTTGAAGCATTGCGCCGCCTGCTCATAAAGATGGGGAATGTGGGGAACGGGGTGCAGCAGATCGCCCAGGTGCAGCACGAAATCGACGTCGCGCGCGTTGAGGTCGCGAATCACATGACGCATGCGGCCGTTGGCCAACTTGTTGACCTCGAACGGCGAATTGCACTCTTCCTCGCCCTGGTTCAGGTGCGTGTCGGTGATGACCGCATAGGTAAATAGACGCTGCCCCAGCGTGTCCGTCGTCATATCTGTGTAACCTCCTATCGTTCCCCCGTCTTCGGGTGTTGGTCCGGATCATGGCAACGGAAAGGCTTCCATCCCAGAGCCAATTTCTGAAGACGGATTGTCCTCAAGCAGTCCGGGTCACTGCCGCTTGGCGGCCTGCACCATGACCTCCAACCGGTCGAGGAAGCGCGAGCGGTCGGTCTTGGCGAAGGGCCGCGGACCGCCGGTGACTTCCCCGGTTTCCCGGAGCGTCTGCATCAGTTCGCGGTTGGCCAGGGCCATGCCGATGCCGTCCGTCGTGAACGGATCGCCCGTGGGCTTGATCGCCTGCGCGCCTTTTTCCAGGCAGCGCGCGGCCAAGGGAATGTCGTTGGTGACACAGATGTCGTTGGGTGCGATTTGCTCCGCGATCCAATCGTCGGCGGCGTCGGCCCCCTGGGTGACGATGATGATTTCGACCGTCGGGTCGCGCAGCGGGCGGATGCCGCCGTCCGACACCATGCGGGTCTTGAGCCCGTGACGGGCCGCCACGCGCAGCACCTCATCCTTTACCGGACAGGCATCCGCATCGACATAGATTTCCACCACGGGCAGGTCTCCTTTCGGCCGGTCGCCACGGGCGCGCCATGGCCGAGGCTAACCTCGCCCATTCCGGTCGTGGATTCAAACCGTTGCGGCGGCCTGCTCAGAAGAAGCCGTGATGAGGCGTTCCGGAGGGAAGGTGATCGTGACCGTTGTGCCGTGGCCGACCGTGCTGTCGATATCCAAGTCTCCGCCATGCAAAGCCATCAGTTTTTGGCAGATATGCAGCCCCAATCCGGTGCCTTCATGGCGGCGGCTGTGTTCGATGTCCGCCTGTTCGTAGGGGTTCAGCCCCAACACAAGGTCGCGATGGGACATGCCGATGCCCGTATCCGCGACACGAATTGACATCCCGCCCGCGTCCAAACGCTCGGCCGATACCTTGATCGCGGCCCCCGGTTTGGAAAATTTCACAGCGTTGGACAGCAGGTTGTTCAAAATCTGGATCACCGAAATCTCATCCGCACGCAGCTTCGGCAGCCCCGATTGAAGATCGGCCGTCAGGGTCAGATTTGCGCTTTTCGCCATGATCGCCGTCATGTTGAAGGCCCTCTGGATCACCTCGCTGGGGTCGACGGTCGTCTCCGACAGCTTGTATTTCCCTGCCTCGACCTTGGAAAGGTCGAGAATGTCGTCGATCATTCTGACCAGCAGTTTTCCGCTGTCGTGAATGTCTTTGGCGTATTCCCGGTACCGTGCGTCTCCCACCGGCCCCAGCGTCTCACCTTCGATCATCTGGGCAAACCCCTGGATGGCGTTCAAAGGTGTGCGAAGGTCGTGGCTTATCCCGGCCAGAAATTGGGATTTGGCCTTGTTGGCTCGGTCTGCCGCATCTTTGGCCCGGTTCAGCGCGTCGATCGTCGGGGCGTTGATGCGCTGGGTGATGAAGGCGCCGAACAGAATCACGACCAGCGTACTTAGCCCCCCCAGCAAGGCGACTTTGAAGAACGGTCGGCGAATTTCAGCCATGTCGACTTTGGCGACAATGCCGGCGTTCACACCCGAAACGGGTTCATACGCAGCCAGGACTTCGACATTCCGATAATCGAGACCGATGACGGTACCGGTCTGTCCCTGCAGTGCAAGGCGCATGGGCTCCGCCAGGTTGCTGTCCAGGGGAATCGCGACCGGATCGTCAGCCTCGGCGAACCGGCGCCTGAACAGGAAGACGATCTTGTCCTCGCTCTTTTGCGCCCAAACGAACTCCCCTGTCTCGCCAAACTGGGCATACTTGTCGTAGGCCGTTTCAATATTGGTGAGGGTTTCGTGCCAAGGCAGGCCGGTGACGTCGTCATAAATTTCATCGCCGTCGAAGCCCGACACGGCTTCGACAACTCGCACCTGGCTGGCCGCCATGCGCTGCAGCCAGGCGCGCTGGTCTTCAAGATTGATCTGGTACAAGCCCCACACCCAAATCCCGGTAATGAGGAGTGCCGCGCCGACGAGAACAAGGGTCAGAAATTCCGTGCTTTTCTGCTGGTTCATGACATCTTGCCGACGATCGATTCGCATCGGCGCTTTCCTTTGAATAACCTGTCACAAACCGTTTGTGGTTGCTCTTGGTCACGAATACGCCGAAGGTCCGATGAATGTCATTTTGACGTCACACCCCCCATAGCGCTGAATTCTCCGTATTCAGGGGTGATTACGCGAAAACCATGCCAACTCGCCCAATTTGCGGTGAAATGTCGCAATTGAGAGAGGCACCGGAAGTTCGCAGCCTCATCTTGTCATATTATTTCTGCTAGTCTCGGCCCATGAACACCTTGAACACATTCCCAGGAATTTGGTTGAAAGCGGCGGTCGGCATCACGACCGCCCTATCGACCCTGCTGTTCTCCGCCAACCTGCGGGCGGCCGACGACGACGAACGCCCCGGCACCTTCGTCCTGCAGGTTGAAAACGATCTGTTCGGCGGCGGCACGGATCAGTATTACACCCAGGGCGTGCAGGTAACCTTCGTGCCCAAGGACAAGTGGGAACCGGAATGGTTCAAGGACCTCATGGACATGATCCCGGGGGTCAACCTGGACGGCAACTCGACCTTCGCTGTCGCCTTGGGCCAGCAGATGTTCACGCCCGAGGACACCACCCGCCCGAACCCTGACTCTACCGACCGGCCCTATGCGGGCTGGCTGTTCGGATCCATCGGCGCCATCGTGGAAAAGCCCGATTCCCACTTGTTGCAGAATGTGTCGCTCGACCTCGGCATCGTCGGCCCGGCGTCCTTGGCCGGCTACACCCAGCGGCGCTGGCATTCGCTGATCGGCGTCGGTCTGCCGCGCGGCTGGGGCAAGCAATTGCATAACGAGCCGGGCATCATGCTCAGCTATCAGGCGCGTCTGCGCCAGCCGATCCTGGAGCCGCAACATTTTCTGGAACTGGATGTGATGCCGACGGCCGGGGTTACCCTCGGCAACGTGCTGACCCAGGCATCGGTGGGGGCGTCCATCCGCCTGGGCCAGAACCTGGGCCTGACCTATGGGGCGCCGTTCATTCGCCCGTCCCTGCCCGCCGCCGCCATCGTACGCAGCAAAGGGCAGTTCGGCTGGAATCTGTTCGCTGGTGTCGAAGGCCGCGCCGTGGCGCGCAACATCTTCCTCGACGGCAACACCATCGGCGACAGCCGTAGCGTCGACAAGAACAACTTCGTCCTGGATTTCCAGGGCGGCATCGAATTCACCCTGGGCTATGCCCGCCTGTCGTTCACGCAGATCTATCGGACCCGCGAATTCGAAGGCCAACGGGTGCCGAGCCAGTTCGGCTCCATCTCCCTGTCGGCCATCTTCTGACCGCGATCAGATGGCGCCCGCCTTGCGCAGGGCGTCGAGCCGCGCCGCATCCAATCCCAGTTCCCGTCCGTAAACGTCGCCGTTGTCGGCCCCCTTGTCGCGGCCGGTGAACAGCACCTTGCCGTCCGTGCGCGACAGGCGCGGCATGACGTTGTGCACCGTCAACTGGCCCAGGTCCGGATCGGGGATCGAAACCAACGCCTCGCGCGCCTTGTAGTGGGGGTCGGCGAACAGGTCGGCGACGTCGTAGACCGGGCCCGCCGCAACCTGATGGCGGCGCAGGATATCCACCGCTTCGTCGCGGGGGCGTTGCTTCATCCAGGATGCGATGAGGCCGTCCAGTTCCTCAATGTTTTCGATCCGGCCCGCATTGGTCGCGAACCGGGGATCGGCGGCCAGGTCCGGCCCGCCGATGACCTCGAGCAGGCGCATGGCCACGGGCTGGGCGCTACCCGAGAGCGCGACGTATTTTCCCTTCTCGGCACTTTCGTAGGCGCCGCGCGGCGCCGCGTCGGGCAGGCGGTTGCCGTGGCGCTGACGCACCGCGCCCAGCTGGTCATATTCCAGGTAGACGCTTTCCATCAGCCGCGACATGGATTCGCAGATGCTGGCATCCACGACCTGGCCGCGCTTTTCCGGATCGCGGTCGCGGGCGTGCAGGGCGACCATCACCCCGTAGGCGCCGAAGGCCCCGCAGACCCCGTCGGCCAGCGCCAGTTGCGGCAGCAGGGGCGGCGTGTCCGGGGTACCGGTGATCGACGCAAAGCCACTCATGGCCTCGGCCAGGGTGCCGAACCCAGGCAGGTCGGAATAGGGCCCGGTCTGCCCGAACCCGGTGGTCCGCAACATGACCAGGGACGGATTGACCTTGGCCAGATCCTCATAGCCGAGGTTCCATTTTTCCAACGTGCCGGGGCGGAAGTTTTCCACCACCACGTCCGCCGATTTGACCAGTTCCTTCAGCAGGTCCTGACCGTCCGCATGTTTCAGGTTGAGGGTCACCGCGCGCTTGTTGCGGCTGATGGTCTTCCAGTACAGGGAGATGCCGTCCTTTTTCATGCCGAACGCGCGGATATGGTCGCCGTTTTCCGGATGTTCGACCTTGATCACGTCGGCTCCGAAATCCGCCAGGAACGTCGCCGCCAGGGGCCCTGCCCCCATGGTCGCGATGTCCAACACCCGCACCCCGGAAAGCGGCAGGCCCGCGCGCGCGTCTTCGTTCTGATCAGTCATCATCGTTTCCTTTGGTAATCGGCGTCGCCAGCCGCCCGGCCCGCCGCAGGACCTTCTCCGCCATCAAGGCGATGTCGACGGCGACGAAATCGCCGTCGACCATGAACACGCCCCGGCCCGATCCCTTCGACGCCTCGAAGGCAGTCAGGATTCTCTCCGCATGGGCAATCTCGTCCTCGCCCGGGGTGAACACGTCGTTCACGGGATCGATCTGGTTGGGATGGAACACGACCTTGCCGGTGAAGCCCAGGGCACGGGCATCCAGGGCGTCCTCGCGGGCGCGGGCCCCGTCCTTCACATCCTTGAAATAGGCGACGTCGACCGCCTGCAGCCCGTTGGCGGCGGCGGCCACGGCGATGCGGGAGCGGGGGTACAAAAGTGAATCCCGGGAAATTTCGATCCCCGTGGACAGGCTGTAATCGCCCGATCCGAAGAACAATCCCGTCAGACCCGCGGCGGCGGCGATGCTTTCGACCCGTGTCAGGCCCAGCGCCGTCTCGACCGTCGCGAACAGGGCCGCCCCGGCAAGCGGCCCGTCCGTGCCGTCCAGATAGCGGCGAAGCTCGGTGATCTGGGCCGGATCCTCGACCTTGGGGATGTACAGACCGTCGACGGGCAGACCGGCCAGAGCGTCCAGGTCTTCCCGCCACAGGTCCGTGTCGATGCCGTTGATGCGCACCATGCGTTCCCGACGGCCGTAATCGACGTTCGTCAGGGCGGCGTGAATGCCGTCGCGCGCCGCCTGCTTATGGGTCGGCGGCACGCCGTCTTCCATGTCGAAGATCACGGCGTCGATCGCCAGGGTCGCGGCCTTGGCGGCCTTGCGGGGTTCGTGGCCCGGCAGCAACAAGAAGGTTCGGCGTGCGGTTTCCGGCATGGTTTCCTCCGATCGGCGCGGCCTGGATGGGCGCCGTTGCCCCGTTGCTATCAGGTCGCCCCGGGGCCGTGAAACAGGAAGGCCGGATAGGCATATATGATTTTCTTATGGCCCTGGACGGGCCGGCGGAAGACAATGCCCGCCTATCCTGCCCGCGTATCCTGAACGAGGCATCACCCATGGAAACCCGCCGCCTGGAATATTTCGTCCGCATCGTCGACGCCGGCAGCATTTCCCGCGCCGCCCAGGACCTGGGCCTGGCGCAGCCGGCGCTGAGCCAGCAGTTGGCGATCCTGGAGCAGGACGTAAAGGCGCAGTTGCTGCACCGCTCGCGCCAGGGCGTGACGCCCACCGCCGCCGGGCGCCAGTTCTACCGCCAGGCGCAGATCATCCTGCGCCAGGTGGCGGAGGCACGCTCCCTCGTCACGGCGGCGGAGGAAAGCCTGGCCGGGACCGTTTCCGTCGGCTTTCCCAACAGTGCGGCGGCGATTCTCTGCCTGCCTCTGATCGCCCGTCTGAACGCTGAACATCCGCAAATCGAACTGCAGATCACCGAAGGCTACAGCGCCGTGCTGACCGGCATGGCGCAGAAAGGGCAACTCGACATGTCCGTGCTCTATCAGGAAACCCCACCCCCCGGCATGACGACCACGGGACTATGGGTCGAAGACCTGCTGTTGGTCAGCCCGCCGGGGGCGGCACTGGGTGACCGCGTGCCGCTGAACACCGTCGCCCGCGTTCCCATGATTGTCCCAAGCCCGGCCAACAGCACCCGCATCGCCCTTGATAAATGCCTGGGCGAACAGGGCCTTTCGGCCAACGTCACCTTGCAGGCGGATTCCCTGGTGACCCTGAAGAAAGCCGTTCAGCAGGGCATGGGGCATACGATCCTGCCCTGGCCCGCGGTGGCGGAGGAAGTTGAAAAAGGCCTGCTGGCCGCCGCCTCGTTCGACGACGCGCCGCTCCATCGCACGGTCGCCCTGTGCACGCCCGACGCCGTACCGCCGAGCCCCGCCCGCGACAGGGTCGCGGCGACCATCCGCGCCATCGCCGCCGAAGCCCTGGCCACGGGCCGCAACCTGGGCATGCGCCGGGCGGCGTAACCATTTCCTTCCGCGCCGGTTTCTGACACCATCACGCCCTGGTCGGGAGATCCCATGTTCCTCAGCGTCTTCGATATCTTCAAGGTCGGCATCGGCCCATCGTCGAGCCATACGGTCGGCCCCATGCTGGCCGCCGCCCGCTTCGTCCGGCGCATGGAACGTCAGGACACCCTGATGACCGTGACCCGCATGCGGGCGACGCTTTACGGCTCCCTCGCCTTCACCGGCAAGGGCCACGCCACGGACCGGGCGGTGATCCTGGGCCTGCTGGGCGAAACGCCCGATACGGTCGACCCCGACGCCGTCGACGGCCTGATCGCCGACATCGACAAGACCAAACGGCTGAAGCTGGGCGGCGGGCCGGAAATCGATTTCGACCCGGACCGGGACATCGTTTTCGATTATGGCCCCGCCCTGCCGGGCCATGCCAACGGCATGATCATGGCCGCCTGGATGGGCGGCGGCGAAAGCTCCGAAGACAGCGACCGCCCGCCGGACAAGGAGCGCGCCTATTATTCCATCGGCGGCGGCTTCATCGCCACGGATGACGAATTCGCCGCCGCGACGGAGACCGCCGACGTCGCCGGATCGGAGCCCGAAACCGTCCCTTATCCCTTCGCCTCGGCGGCCGAGATGCTGGCCATGGGCGCGCAGGCCAAGCTCAGCATCGCCGCCATGAAGCGGGCCAACGAACTGACGCATATGAATGCCGCGGACCTGGACGCCGGGCTGGACCGCATCTGGGCCGCCATGAACGCCTGCATCGAACGCGGCGTGACCCAGGAAGGCATCCTGCCGGGCGGGCTTAACGTCAAACGCCGGGCCAAGGCGATCTGGGACGGCCTGCAGGCGGACAAGAAACGCAACTTCCGCCTGGAACACACGGTGATGGACTGGATCAGCGTCTATGCCCTGGCGGTGAACGAGGAAAACGCCGGCGGCGGGCGCGTCGTCACGGCACCGACCAACGGAGCGGCGGGGATCGTGCCCGCCGTCGGGCGCTACTACCTGGATTTCTGCCCCGATGCCTCCATGGCCGGTATCCGCGACTATCTGCTGACCGCGGCGGCGATCGGCGGCATCGTCAAATCCAATGCCTCGATCTCCGGCGCCGAGGTCGGCTGCCAGGGCGAGGTCGGATCAGCCAGCGCCATGGCGGCGGCGGGCCTGGCCGCGATCCTGGGCGGCAGCAACGCACAGGTCGAAAACGCCGCCGAGATCGCCATGGAACACCACCTGGGCATGACCTGCGATCCCGTGGGCGGGCTGGTTCAGGTGCCCTGTATCGAGCGCAACGCCATGGGTGCGGTCAAGGCCATCAACGCGGCGTCGCTGGCGCTCAAGGGCGACGGCACCCATTTCGTGCCGCTGGACGCCGCCATCGAAACCATGCGCCAGACGGGCGCCGACATGCATTCCAAATACAAGGAAACGTCGGAAGGCGGCCTGGCGGTCAACCTGACGGCTTGCTAAAGAAATCATCGCTTATAAGAAGAAACCGGAGGACACGCGAATGCGCCTGGCGATCATCGACGATTATCAATCGGTCTGGGACCGGTTCGTGGACTGGGGACAGTTGAAGGGCGTGACCGTCGTGCCCTTCCGCGACCATGTGTTCGAGGAAGCCGAGCTGATCGCGCGCCTCAGCGATTTCGACGCGGTGCTGCGCATCCGCGAACGCACCGAGTTCCCGCGCCACGTATTGGAAGCCCTGCCCCGCCTGAAGCTGCTTTTGGCCACCGGCATGCGCAACGCGCGGTCCATCGACCTGAAGGCCGCCGAAGATCAGGGCATCACCGTCTGCGCGACGACGATCCGGCACCACGATTCCACGGTCGAGGTCGTATGGCTGTTGCTGCTGTCTCTGTTCCGGGGCTTTACCGGGGAAGTCGCGTCGGTGCGCGCCGGCGGCTGGCAGAGCGGTCTGGGCCTGGGGCTGGAAGGCAAGACCCTGGGCGTCGTCGGCCTGGGCCACATGGGACAGCCCGTGGCCAAGGTCGCCCAGGCCTTCGCCATGAACGTGATCGCCTGGAGCCCCAACCTGACGGCGGAGCGCGCGGCCCCCTTCGGCGTCGAGGCGGTGACTAAGGAAGAGTTGTTCCGCCGTGCCGACGCGGTGACCATCCACATGCCGCTGTCGGACCGCACCATCGGCGTGATCGGCGCCGAGGACATCGCCCGCATGAAGCCGACGGCCTTTCTGGTCAATACCTCGCGCCCGCAGCTGGTCGACGAGGATGCCCTGGTCGCCGCCCTGCAAGGCAACCGTATCGCCGGTGCCGGGATGGACGTGTTCACCATGGAGCCCCTGCCGGCCGGACATATCTTCCGCACCATGCCCAACGTGCTGGCAACGCCGCACATCGGCTTCGTGACGCAGGAGAATTACGAGGTCTTTTTCCGCCAGAGCTTCGAGAACCTGCAGGCCTATCTGAACGGCGCGCCGATCCGCACGATCACACCGGAGGTCCCCTATCTGCCCGACGCGCCGCTGGTCGATACGGCCCCCGGCGACGTCACCTAAATCGGGGGGCGTTCAGAACCGCGCCAGGAAACCGCCGTCGACGGCGATCACCTGGCCGGTGACATAGGCCGCTTCGTCCGACACCAGAAAGCGCACGGCGCCGGCGATTTCCCCGGGCTGGCCCCAGCGGCCCAGGGACGTGCGCTGGGCGAGCCAGCCGGTGACCTGGGGATCGTCGACCATGGCGCGGTTGGCTTCCGTCGCGAAGTAGCCGGGGGCGACCGCGTTGACCGTGATGCCGTCCGCCCCCAATTCGGCCGCCGACGCCCGCACCAGACCGGTCAGCCCGGCCTTGGACGCCGTATAGGCGGCGTCGCCCGCGCGCGCGACATGGCCCGCGATGGAGGTGACATGAACGATCCGCCCGCGCCCCTTGGCCCGCATCTGCGGGGCCGCGGCGCGGGACAGGGTGAAGCCGGCGACGAGATTGACCTCCAACAAGGCACGCACGGCCTGGGCGTCCAGGTCGTCGAGGGGCCGGCGGTCGCGGGCCCCGGCGCAATTGACCAGAATATCGAGGCCGCGCCCGTCGCCGTCGTCCAGGTCGTCGATGACGGCCCGCACGGCGCTTTCGTCGGTAATGTCGAAGGGCAGCGGCCGGGCCCGCCCGCCCGCGCCGGCCACCGCATCACAGGCCGCGTCCAGCGCCGGCAGATCGCGTCCGCCCAGATAAACCAGGGCGCCGCCCCGGCCCAGGGACTTGGCGATTTCCAGGCCCAGGCCACGGCCCGCCCCCGTGACAAGGGCGGTGCGGCCGGCAAGGCTGAAGGGAACGGCGGGATCGGACATGACGGGTTCTCGGCAAGAAATGACGTTAAGCTGTCCGAAGCCTACCCCATGGATGACTAAAATGTGAGCCTGCTTACCCTTGCAAAGGTCGGATTTTCCACCCAAGCTATGTGAAAATAATTCGTTGGGCGGGGACGACCACTCTTTAAACAGAAGAGGCCCCAACAAATGACCGGATTTTTCGAAACCCTGATCCGACCGGACAAGGAAGAGCTGGACAACATGGACCGGCGGGAAGTCGGCCGTGCGGCCAACATCCTGCAGATCGGTGAATTCCAACTGCTGCAGCTCGCCTATCGCGAATGGCACGACGAGGATCTGCCGGAAAGCCAGATCGGCGGCCTGTTCCAGGAATACATGATCGACGGCACGGTGCCCCATTGGGCGCGTCATTTCGCCCGCCAGATCATCCGCCTGGACGAACGCGGGCAAGTCGACGGCAACGACGCGCGCTACCATCGCTACGACAACGACTATGGCCGCGTGGCGGCGCCGCACGGGATCAAACGGTTCTTCGTGGCAACCGGGATCGTGGCCCTGATCTTCGGCAGCGGGCTCATGGGCGCGATCATGTCGACGGGAAATTCGGTCACGCAGTTTCCGCCCTATGTGTCGGAAAAAGACGTCCGCGCGGCGACCCCCGACGAACTGACCCATCAGACGAAAATCCACACGCCCATTCCCTGATCCCTCCGCCGGAAAGCGCCCTCTGTGTGCTTGCCTAAATGGGCGGGCGCCTTTACCTTCGCGCCATGTTTTTGGATTTGGGATTACCGGCCGAGCTGGAACCGATCGTCAACATCGTCTTCCTGTGTGTAACAGGGGCGATCACGTTGCACAGTCTCCGGTATCGCGACGAGGAGGGAAAGCAGGACTTCGTGCGCCTGCTGTTCGGCTCTATCGCCGCCGTGTTCTTTTTTCTGGTGCTGTTCCAGGACGTTCTTGGCGTCGTCAAGTTCGGCTGACGGCCGCCGGACTTTTCCCGGCTCTCCGACTTCAGGCAAGCAATTCTGAAATTCGCTGTCGCAGGCCTTACGGCTTGTGCATGCGCTGCAGTTCGTCCTTTTCGGGCAGACGCAGCAGGCGCTTGTCCTCGGGCAGTTGGAGTTGCTTGTAGAGATATTCCGCGCGGTCACGGATCGAGGAAGGGGTATCGTCGTGATACAGCAAGCGGTCGATGAAACCGGGCCCTTCGACGGCTTCGGCATCGATCTTCAGGGATTCGATATAATCCGCCAAGGCCTGTTCATAGCGGCCCTGGCTGTCATGCACGATCCCCCGGTTGCCGTAGGCCGCCGCCAGGGCGCCGCGTCCCGTGGGGTCGTCGGGATCCAGGTTGTTCTTCAGGAAATCGATGGCGTGGGTCAGGACGTCTTCCGCCGCGTCATAGCGCTTCAACTGGACCAGGGCCGCCGCCTTGCCCAACAGGGCGCCGCGGTGGTTGGGCTGGACGGCCAGCGCACGGTCGAAATCGTTGATCGCGGCCTCGTACTGGCCGCCGGTGAGTTTGATATCACCCTCCCGCACCTCGAAGTCGCCGGCCGGCGTTTCAACGAAGGTTCCCCAGAACGACCACACCCCGAACATGACGAAGGTCAGCATGGCCAGGTAGATGATGAAGCGTTTAAGGACGCGGGGATTGGACAGTGCTGACATGGGCGGGGTCACTTAAACAGGGTGTGGACATAAAAGTAGGAGAACACGAAACACAGCAAGGCAGCGGAAATACCGGCGCGGCGCAACAGGCGCGCGCGTTCGGCGTCGTCGACCATGTCCTCGCCCGTCTTTTCGACGGCCCGGCGCACGGTCAGAACCCAAATGAACCGGCGGACCGGCAGGAACAAGGCGGCCATCAGGGCGATCGTCCATAGCCATCGGTATTCGGGGGTGAAAAGGCTTTGCATGATGATTAGGTGCTTGGAATGTTTCCGTTTTTCTTCGCTTTCCGCGTGTCCGGATCATAACAAGGAACGACCGCGATCATCCAAGCTTTTTACGGCAATAAATTGGCGGCGGCGCAATCTGGCCGGCTTTTTCCGGGAAAGAAGACGAACCCGAGGACGCTGCCAGGGCGAGGGCCGAAAAAAATCGGGGGAAGCGCCGAAGCCCTTCCCCCGATTGGGTTCCGATAGTGATATCGGCTTAGTCGTCGCCACCCTGTGCAGGGGCAGCGTCACCGATGTCATCCACCAAGGCTTCGATCTCCCGATCGGGAACCGTGGACATCTCCATCTTGTAGGCCAAGAACCACATCATGAAGACACCCAAGACCCACCAGATGATCTGCCAGGCCCAGATGGACGGGATGCCGAAGGTCCAGTTCTCGTAACCGGCGTTCGGGGCACCGAAGATATCGTTGCCGATAACGGCGCCCGGGCCGATGCCGAAGAACAGCCAGATCAGCGTGATGCCCCAAGCAACGGGGATCAGGCCTTTCTTGGTTTCCGGCAGGGAGGCATGCTCACGCAGGAAGTTGTGATATTTCATACGATGCTGCATGGCCCCTTCATCCTGAGTCATGGCGGAAACGATCACGCAGATGGTCGCGTTGAAGAGAATCCCCCAACCGGCCGAGTGGATCGTCCAGGGCCAACGGCCCCAACCCAGATCGATACCGAAGAAGCCGGCAATGGAGGCGCCGAAGTTTTCAGTAAAGATGACCGCCAGACAGCCAGCGGCCAGACCCAGCGTCGCACCCTGACGGGTGATCCACGGGAACCAGCAGATGGCGGCCAGGGACGGCCACATCTGGAAGCCGAAGGCAACGGCCAGACCACCCAACAGCACCAGCGCGTCAGCCGAGAACGTGGCAACGACCAGAGCCGAAAGAACGATGATCAAGACGCCGATACGGCCGAACAGCTTCTGCGTGCTGTGGTCGGCGGTCGGATTGAGATACCGCTTGTACAAGTCACGTGTCAGCATGCCGCCGGCGGTGGACATATACGCCGCCCCGGTGGACTGCATGGCGGCCAGGGCGCAGACCGCCAGAAGGCCGACCAGCCATGGGGCCGCGTCGCCCACCAGGTTGATGTAATGCCCGACGATCCCGCCTTGCTTGTTGGCGGTCAGGTCAGGAAGCGCGGATGGCCCCTGAACCAACGCCGTGATCTCCGGCGAGGCACCCAGGAAGTGGGCGCCCATGCCTTGGGCCGCGGTGAAGAAGAACAGGATCGCACCGATGCCGAAAGCCGAAGCCCACACCTGCTGCGGCGCGAACGGCCGTGGGTTGGTGTTGGAGAACGACCACATGGTGAACGCCGGAGCGGAGTGAATACCCATGAGCGCGAACATGTAGGTCAGCACCATGATGCCCGTCCAAAGGCCCCCCACCGGGGTTTCCTTGCCGAGACCGGCGGTGAACTGGATGACGCCCGGAATGGCGAGGTAGGCGTTGTAGTCGCCCCCGCCCCAGCCCTGGGTTGTCTTCCACTTGCCGAGACCCGTCTCGCCCAGCTTGGCCAGGTCCTGACCGAATGCGGTCCAGCCACCCAACTCGCTGTAGGCGATGATACCGATGACGATGATACCGAAGGCCAGCAGGATGCACTGCACGGTGTCCACGTAGGCCACGGCGCGAAGACCGCCGGACGCCACATAGATGAACACGACCGCGGACAGCAGCCACATGCCGAATTCAACACCGACCAAACCGTCGGTCAATGCGTTGAACAGGAGGCCCGACGCGCGAAGCTGCAGCCCGAGATACGGGATCGAGAACAGCAAGGCCACGATGACCACGAGGATACGGATCGCATCCCCCTGGAAATAGGTGGCCAGCATCTCGCCCGGCGTCACGAAGCCGAAGCGTTTGCCGAGCATCCACTGGCGTTTCAGGAACATCACCCCGGTGAACGGAATGGTGATCGCGTAGAACGACGCGTACGCGTACTGGAAACCGTCACGGTAGATCAGCCCCGGATGGCCCATAAAGGTCCAGCCCGAGAACGACGTTGCCGTGGCGGCCAGCACGAAGACCCACATCGCGAGCTGACGGCCCGAGATGAAGTAATCGCTGGCGGTTTTCGACATCCGCGCGCCTTTGATGCCCCAATAAATGCAGTAGGCCCAATACAGCGCAACGAATATGAACAGCCATACAACTTTAGCTGACAAGATTCATTTCTCCCCTTCTGTTCGGATCCTTGGCGCCGTGCGGTCGTTAACCCGTTGTCCAACGCCGAAGCGGATGCCGAAACAGACGGCACCCGGGGACCACCCCCAAATGCCGAATGTGGTGAAACGACAGAAATTCAGGACATGCCGGAACCCGGTGGCCACCTGAAATTCACAACAACGCAATACCGCCGTTAGGCCTCGGTCAAGCCGAAGAAAGCCCGTATCGAGCCCACCTCTCGAAGCCAGACACACAAACACTGGAGATTTGGTGCAGAATGCGATGCCTCCCACGCCTTTCCGGCGCTTGTGTATCCCTGCGGAATTTTATTGTTATCGTTTCCGTTTCCTCCGCCCGCCGAATTACTCTCCTCGTCCGGCCTGCGAAGTTAGGTTTCTAATAACATTTTCCGCTAATTTGCACAACTGATTGAAACAAAACCCAACGCCTGTAATAAAGGTTGCCCGAGAACAATCGATTTTGTGCAGTGCACACTGTTCGTGTTCAAGTAATCGTTAGTCGACTAATTATTTCACAAAATTTTCTACTGACATCCTTTCGTTTGTGAAACATACACAACTTGGCCTGCCCCGATCGCGGCCCGTCATCGGATACCGGGTTCAAGCCGTTTGTTTCCGCCGCCGCGCTCGGCTAGGGTTTTCCGGCAGCCCGGCGTGGCCCCTCGTTCCGCGTCCCGACTCAACGCCAAATCGGCTTTGATCCGGATCAGGCAGCCAGGCCAAAGGGGAGGACGGCAGGCCACAGAATGGAACCCCGGACCGCGATATTCCGCATGCTGGTCGGCGAGGTCATGGCCCCGTCACCGCCCAGCCTGCCCTCCAGCGCCCCGATGGCTGAGGTCGCACGGATAATGGCCGAATCGGGGGCCTCGGGTGTCGTCCTGACGGACCCGGACGGCCGGCCCCAAGGCATCATCACGGAACATGACATCGCCCGGCGCGTATTGTTCCAGGCCGCCGCCGAGACGCCGGCGTCCCAGATCATGACCCGGCCGCTGCGGGTGATCGCGCAAACCGAATACCTGTATCAGGCCATCGCCATCATGCGCCGCACCGGGCTGCGCCATATGCCTGTGGTCGACCCCGCCGGCCGTCTGTCCGGTATGCTGGACCTGGACGTCACGCTCGGCATGGCGTCCCGCACCCTGATGGATCAGATCGACAGCCTGACCCAGGACAGCGACGTGGCCGGCCTGGCCCAGATCAAGCAGGCCCAGGCGACCCTCGCCGACCAGCTGTTGCAGGACAACCTGCCGGCCCCGGAAATCCAGGCCCTGCTCAGCAACATCAACCTGGATATCTACCGCCGCGTGGTCGACGGCGCGATCGACGCCATGGCCGCCGAAGGCCTGGGTCCGCCGCCGGTCGGCTTTTCGGTCATCGTCATGGGATCGGGCGGGCGCGGCGAAAGCTTCCTGTTTCCCGATCAGGACAACGGCTTCATCCTGGAAGACTATCCCGACGACCGGCACACGGAAATCGACGCCTGGTTCATCGACCTGGGCGAACGCATGACACGGGACCTGGACGCCATCGGCCTGCCCCTGTGCAAGGGCTTCGTCATGGCGACGAACCCGCTGTGGCGCAAGACCCTCAGCCAGTGGAAGGCGCAGATCAGCCTGTGGAGCCGCAAGCGCGGCACGACCATGCTGCGGCTGTGCGACATCTTCTTCGATTTCCGCTCCGCCTGGGGCCGCGCCGATCTGGCCGACGACCTGCGCCGCCATGTCGTCGAAACGGCCCGGGGCAACCACATGTTCCTCCGCGAGATGTTCGAGGACGACCAGGATCACGGCCCGGCGATCGGCTGGTTCGGCCGATTCATCACCATGAAGGAAAGCGATGCCGCGGGTTACAAGGGCTACCTCAACCTGAAGCATTCCGGCACCCTGCCGCTGGTCGAGGCCATGCGGCTGTTGTGCCTGCGTGAGGGTTTCGCGATCAACCCGACCCTGGAGCGCCTGCAGGCCCTTGAGGAGCGGGGCGTTCTGGCCAAGGACGAGGCCGATTATCTGCGCGGCGCCTACCGCCATATCTCCCACCTTCTGCTGCGCCAGCAGATCACCGATTTCCAGGTGGGCCGACCCGTCACCAATTACGTGCATCCGCGCAGCCTGACCCGCCGCGAGGCCGACATGCTGAAGGATTCCTTCGAGGCCATCCGCCGCCTGCGGGATCGCATGCGGGGCGAATTCACCGGCGACGTGCTACAATAGCGGCCATGCTGACGCGCCGTTCGTTTCTGAGCTCTCTTGCCGTGGCCGGGCTGGCCGCGGCGATCCCCTGTCCGTCGCGCGCGGCCCCCCTGTTCAAGAAAATCCCCCGCACGGGCGTGACCTTGCCCGCCATCGGCATGGGCAGCTGGCTGACCTTCGACGTGGGCGACGACGCGGCCGCCCGCAAGGCGCGGACCCAGGTGCTGAAAACCTTCTTCGACCTGGGCGGCGGCATGATCGATTCCTCGCCCATGTACGGATCGTCGGAAGCGGTGATCGGCCACGGCCTGGCTGCCCTGGGAAAGCCCAGGACCCTGTTCGCCGCGACCAAGGTATGGACGCCGGGCCGGGACCACGGCATCCGCCAGATGGCGGAATCGGAACGCCTGTGGGGCGTCAAACCCTTCGACCTGCTGCAGGTCCACAACCTGCTCGGCTGGGAAGGCCATCTGGAAACGCTGGCGCAATGGAAAGCCGACGGCCGTGTGCGGCACATCGGCATCACCACGTCCCACGGGCGGCGTCATGACGAACTTGAGCAGATCATGAAGACCCGGCCCGTCGATTTCGTGCAGTTGACCTACAACCTCGTCGACCGCGAGGCCGAGGCGCGGCTGCTGCCCCTGGCCCGGGACAAGGGCATTGCCGTGATCGTCAACCGGCCGTTTCAGCGGGGTGCGCTGATCGACCGCCTGCAAGGCCGGCCCCTGCCGCCGTTCGCCGCCGAGATCGGGGCCGTCAACTGGGCCCAGGTGCTGTTGAAATGGATCGTCTCCCATCCGGCCGTGACCTGCGCCATTCCGGCGACCACGCGGGTCGAACACATGACGGAAAACATGGGCGCGGCCGCGGGGCCGGTGCCGAACGCCGGACTGCGGAACAAGATTTCGGCCTACGTGGAGACTCTCTGAAGACGGACGCTCGGCGAGTTCCCGCTCCCCAAACGCGTCACCCCCGGGCTTGACCCGGGGGTCCATGGTGCCGGAACGCTGGATTGCCGGGTCAGGCCCGGCAATGACGGCAAGGAGGCAGGGCTTAGAACTGCTTCTGCATTTCCCGCACGTGTTCCATCTTGATCGAGGCGTCGACGGCCTGGCGCAAGGTGGTGATGCCGCGGGCTTCCAGCATGTCGAGCATTCTTAGGAACACCTTGGCGGTGACGATGCTGTCGCCCAGCGCCGTGTGTCGCCCTTCGACCTCGACGCCCAGGCGCTCGGCGATGGCGTCCAGCGAATGGTTGCGGCTTTCGGCGTCGAGAAACACGGACAGCAGCAGGGAATCGAGCACCAGATTGTCGAACACCACCCCCGTGGCCGCTTCCTTCAGCTTGAGAAAGCGAACATCGAAAGCGGCGTTATGGGCGACCAGGACTGCCTCGCCCACGAAGGCCTTGAACGCGGGCAGCACCTTGTCGATCGGCGGCTCCCCCTTGACCATGTCATCGGTGATGCCGTGAAAGCGGATGGAGGCCTTGGGGATCGGCTTGCCGGGATGGACCAGGCGGGAAAACGGCGCGTCCTCGTCGATGCGCCCGCCCGTCACGCGCACGCCGGCGATGGAGATGATCTCGTCCCCTTCCGACGGCTTGAGGCCCGTGGTCTCCGTGTCGAACACGACGAAGGTCAGATCCTTCAGCTTTTTACCGCCCAGTTCCTCGAGGTGCATGGGCGGGTTGAGTTGGTCGAAATCATAGAGTTCCGGCCGCGCCGGCAGGGCGCTCTTGTCGAATTCGCGGACGTGCAGCAAGTGATCCAACTGTGCCCAGATGGCCGCGAACACCAGGACCAGGACCGCACCACCCGATCCCCAGGTCCACAGGAAATCGGCCGTCCCGCCGCCGTCCTTGAGGCGCCAGGCAACGCCCCCCAGAACAACCACGGCGGCGACGGTCAACAGGCCCAGGGCCCAGCCCACCAGCCGCCGCATGCTCATGGCGCGAATGATCTCGAAACGGTCCACGGACCGGCACCTCCCAACGGTCATTCCCAGAAAAGTTTAGCACGCCGGAGGCGAAACGGGATTGCGTTGGGTCAAGTTCCCGCGAGTCCAGTTGTCAGACCCCTTACGATCCGCTAAACAGCGCGCCGGAACCATCCGTCTTGCCCCGTTGCCCCGTACCTTTGAAAGCCCCGAAAATGGCCAGTTATCAGTATTCCTATGTCATGAAAGACGTCCGCAAGGTCTATCCCGGCGGGCGCGAGATTCTCAAGGGCCTGACCCTGTCGTTCCTGCCGACCGCCAAGATCGGCGTGCTCGGCGCCAACGGTGCGGGGAAATCGACCCTGCTGAAGATCATGGCCGGCAAGGATAAGGATTATTCGGGCGAAGCCTGGGCCGCCGAGGGGGCCCGCGTCGGCTATCTGGAGCAGGAACCGGAACTGGACCCCAAGCTGACGGTCGAGGAAAACATCACCGCCGGCCTGGGCGAGGTCAAGGACCTGGTCGACCGTTTCAACGAGCTGTCCGCCAAGTTCGCCGAGCCCATGGACGACGACGAAATGAACACCCTGCTCGCCGAACAGGGCGAATTGCAGGAAAAGATTGACGCCGTGAACGGCTGGGAGCTGGACCGCACCATCGAGATCGCCATGGACGCGCTGCGCTGCCCGCCCAGCGACGCCGACGTGACCAAGCTGTCGGGCGGCGAGCGGCGCCGCGTGGCGCTGTGCCGCCTGCTGCTGCAGAAGCCGGAAATCCTGCTGCTCGATGAGCCGACCAACCATCTGGATGCGGAAAGCGTGGCCTGGCTGGAACGCTTCCTCGCCGATTACGACGGCACGGTGATGATCGTCACCCACGACCGCTACTTCCTGGACAACGTGACGGGCTGGATCCTTGAAATCGACCGTGGCCAGGGCATTCCCTATGAAGGCAATTATTCCAGCTGGCTGGAACAGAAGCATAAG
Source organism: Rhodospirillaceae bacterium (assembly GCA_002706405.1). Classification (GTDB taxonomy): domain Bacteria; phylum Pseudomonadota; class Alphaproteobacteria; order Rhodospirillales; family Casp-alpha2; genus UBA1479. Next base: position 59,523 of record PALN01000067.1, read on the forward strand.
CGCCTGGCCCAGGAGGAGCGCGAGGAATCGGCCCGCCAGCGTACCCTGAAGCAGGAACTGGAATGGATTCGTCAATCGCCCCGCGCCCGCCAGGACAAGTCCAAGGCCCGTGTCGCGCGCTATGAGGACCTGGTCGCCAAGTCCGAGGAAAAGGTCATGGGCACGGCGTCGATCATCATCCCGCCCGCCCCCCGCCTGGGCGACCTGGTGATTCAGGCCGAGCACCTGCGCAAGGGCTATGGCAACCGCCTGCTGATCGAGGACCTGTCGTTCAAGATTCCGCCGGGCGCCATCGTCGGCATCATCGGCGCCAACGGGGCCGGCAAGACCACCCTGTTCCGCATGATCACCGATCAGGAAAAACCCGACGGCGGCGACCTGCGCGTCGGCGAGACGGTGATCCTCGGTTATGTCGACCAAAGCCGCGACACCCTCGGCGCCGACAAGACCGTGTGGCAGGAAATTTCCGGCGGCAACGACGAGATCATTCTCGGCAAGCGCGCCATGCAGTCCCGCGCCTATGTCGCGCAATTCAACTTCAAGGGCGGCGACCAGCAGAAGAAGGTCGGCCAACTGTCGGGCGGGGAACGCAACCGCGTCCACCTGGCCAAGATGCTGCTGTCCGGCGCCAACGTGCTGCTGCTCGATGAACCGACCAACGATCTCGACGTCGATACCCTGATGGCGCTGGAGGAATCCCTGGGCGATTTCGCCGGCTGCGTGCTCATCACCTCGCACGACCGCTGGTTCCTCGACCGCCTGGCGACCCATATCATCGCCTTCGAAGGCAACAGCCAGGTGGTGTGGTTCGAAGGCAACTATCAGGCCTACGAGGACGACAAGAAGCGCCGCCTGGGCGACGCGGCCCTGGAGCCTCACCGCCTCAAGTACAAGCCGCTGACGCGCTAAATCAGGATCATTGGGCCGGCGGGGCCACCCGCGCCTTTTGCATGAGCACGACCGCCACCCCGCCCAGCATGGCGGCGGAGGCGACGATCAGGCGCAGCGTCAGGTCTTCGCCCAGCACCACCACGCCGCCCAAGGCGGCGATGGCCGGGGCCGAAAGTTGCGCCGCCGAGGCGCGGGCCGCGGGCAGGTGGCGCAACACCCAATACCACACGACATAGCCGCCGCCGGAGGCCAGGCCGCCGGACAGCACGGCAAGCGCCAGGCCCGGGGCGCTGGTGTTCAGGTCGCCCCAGAACAGGACGCTGACGACCAGGACCAGCGGCACGCAGATAAGAAAGTTGGCGGCGTTGGATTCCACGGGGTGTTTGGCGCCCCGGATCAGGAGCGAGAACACCCCCCAGGCGGCACCCGAAATGGTGTGGAACAGCGCACCCAACGGGTCGGGGGCTTCCAGCCCCGGCAGCACCAGCCAGACCAGCCCGCCGGCGGCCAGCGCCAGCCCGCCCCAGGCAAAGGCGGTAAACCGTTCCCCTTCGTAAAAGGCCCAGGCGAACATGGTGAGCTGGACCGAGCCGAACAGGATCAGCGCCCCCGTGCCCGTGGTCAAAAGCACATAGCCGAAGGAAAAGAACACGGCATAGGCAAACAAGGCGCCCGCCGCCCGCCAATCCCCGAACGACAGCTGCGGCATATGGCCGCGCCGGATCAGGACGATCACGGCGAGCACGACCGCCGCCGAGACCAGCCGCACGGTGGTGAAGCTGGCCGGGTCGATCAGGCTTGTGCCCAGGGCGGCGCGGCAGATCAGTGAGTTGGAGGCGAAGGCCGTGATGGCCAAGGCGGTCATCAGAAAGATGCGCAGCGGCGACGGCAAGGGGGCTGGCGTAGGAATGGCTTACTCCCGGAAAGGGCCACGGCATGAATTCGCCGCGGCCTCCCGGTTATCAATCGCGCCAAACCGCGCCCGACACAAGACCGAAACGCATTAGGCCAGCCCGTCGATGTACGTGCGGAACCTGTCCGTCTGGTCCTCGTCCATTTCGAGACGCGCATGAAGCCGGGCGTCGGTCTTGGCGACGATCGCGGCCTTGACCGTACCCACGCCGGGAAGGTCGATGGTGAGCATCTCGCCTTCCGCGACCTGAAGCACGTTGTCGATCACGATTCCGCCGCCCTTCGACATGCTGTGCAGCGTCGCCTCCTTGTCCGTGCCGCCGGCGGTCACCTTGACCATGGCGGCCACGGGATGGCGGGCCGCCCATTCCGCATCCTGGCTGTCGCGGATGATCTCCAGCAGGCGCTCGTTCATATGGTCGATGCCCGATTTGACCTGCGCCGCCGCTTCCATCTGCTGCGAGGCCGCGTCACCTGACTGGCCCGCCACCTCGGTCACCTGGATGATGTTGGACGACACCTCCTGGGTGCCGCTGGCGGCCTGCTCGACATTGCGCGCGATCTCCTGCGTCGCCATGCCCTGCTCTTCGACCGCC
>PALN01000068.1 GCA_002706405.1 Rhodospirillaceae bacterium
ACAATCATGCCCATGTGGCGACCTTCGACGGCGAACACGACGAGGTGCGGGTGACCGTGACCGGCGAAATCACGACGTCGGACACCAACGGCATCTTGCCCATGGACGACGGCCTGCCCGCCGATATCTTCCTGACCCCCACGGACTACACGGAGGCGGACGACGCGATCCGCAAGTTCGCCAAACCCGTCGCCAAGGTTCTCGCCTCGGAAGGCGCGTTGTCGGCAGGGCACATGCTGATGGCCGCCGTCGCCGAGGCCGTGCAATACCAGTCGGGCAAGACCACGGTGGAGACCAATGCCGCCGAGGCGCTCGCCGCCGGCAAGGGCGTGTGTCAGGACCAGGCCCATCTGTTCATCGCCGCCGCCCGGCACCTGGGATTGCCGACGCGTTATGTTTCCGGATACCTGGCGGCGGGGCAGGGCAACGACAGCCATCTGGCGAGCCATGCCTGGGCCGAGACCCTGGTCGAAGGTCTGGGCTGGGTCAGCTTCGATCCGGCCAACAACCAATGCGCGACGGATGCCTACATTCGGTTGGCCCTGGGGTTGGACTACGGCACGGCCTGCCCGATCCGGGGCTTGCGCTCCGGCGGGGGGCTCGAGGAAATGGACGTCAATCTGCGCATCGAAGAGCAGTAGGCGCCGTCGTCGGCGGTTTAGATTCCGCGGGCGAAATCCAGGATCAGCGCAAAGGCCAGCACGGCCACCACCCAGAACACCATCGAACTGAGATGCAATGTCTTCGCCATGAAGCCTTCGGGCCCATGGTGGCGGCGGATGACCGTGATCGTGTCGACCACAACCTTGGTCAGTGTCGCTTCGACGGCGTTGCCGATGGCCGCCAGTCCATTTACCAGGCGGTCGACGACGAAAGGTCCGGCAATCCGGTAGAACCAATCGGTGTCCAGGTTGGTGGATCTAAGTTCCGGGGGATAGATGCGCGTCAGCATCAACACCGTGAAGGCAAGTGCTGAAAACATCAAAAGCTGTAACTGCTGAATCACGTGATACGACGTGTAGGGCTTGTAATCGACGGCGTAGGGCAGGATGTCGTATAGCGCCGTTGGATAAACGCCGATAAAGATGCACAGGAACGCCGTAAGTCCCATGGCCAGCAACATGTGCCAGGGGGCTTCCTTGACGCGGCGTCCGCTGTCATGCGCGAAGAACGCGAAATAGGGAATCTTGATGCCGGAGTGATGGAAAACGCCTGCCGATGCGAACAGCAGCGTTCCCCAGATGAACCAGCGATGCTCTTCGGCAACGGCCGTAAGAATCATCGATTTCGAAATGAAACCGGAGAAAAGAGGAAACGCCGAAATGGAAGCCGCGCCGATGATGCAAAATCCGGTCGTTAAGGGCATGGATTTGTAAAGCCCGCCGAGTTCGGATCCCTTACAAGTGCCGGTTCTGAACAATACCGCCCCCATCGACATGAACAGGAGTGCCTTGTACAGGATGTGGCTGAACGCGTGGGCCGCTGTGCCGTTCAAAGCCAATTCCGTTCCAACTCCCACGCCTACGACCATAAAACCGAGTTGGTTATTGAGTGAATAGGCCAGAACGCGCCGAAGGTCGTTCTCGATGACCGCGTAGAAGATTGGGAACGCGGTCATGGTCGCTCCGATATAGATCAAGGCTTCGGTTCCGGCGAAGCCGCGTGCGAGTGCGTATACTGCAAGTTTGGTCGTGAATGCGCTGAGGATAACGGTTCCGGTCACGGTTGCCTGCGGATAGGCGTCCTGCAGCCAATTGTGCAGAAGCGGAAACGCACATTTGATTCCGAACGCCACCAGGATCAGTTTTCCGGCGATGGAATCGATGCCGATATGGCCGAAGTCGATAGAACCTGTATCTGCGTACCAGATGATCGCTCCGGCCAATAAGATGACGCCGGATGTGACCTGAATCACCAAGTAGCGCATGCCGCACCGATAGGCTTCCGGGGTCCTGGATGCCCAAATGAGAAACACCGAAGATACCCCGGTGAGTTCCCAGAATACGAACAGTGTCACCAAGTCGCCCGCGAATACCGCGGCGATGGCCGCACCCGCGTACACCAGCGCGGAAACCTGCTGCAGCATGTCGCGCTCGTGCCATGCGAACAGAAGACCCAAAAACGCTGCGATATTGAAAATGTAGCCCCATACGATGGACAGGCGATCAACTTGCAAAGGCTCCAGCGTCATGCCGAAGGCTTCCATGGTCACCAGCGTTCCCGGCTCTAACTGGTGGACGAGCATGAAGCCGACAATCGGCAGCGCGAGGATGTAGACGCGTCTAATGACCGAGGGCAGTAGGAGCGCCGGCAGCGCGCCTAGGATAAGGATCAAGCCCGGATTGATGCTACCGATCACGGTCATAATAATCCTCGTCCCGCATTAGAAAGATGCGCATCACTTTTGCGGCAACCACTAGGGCGACACACATGACAAACCCATAGATCGCATAGAAGCCGAAAATATTCTCGAACCCGAAGTGGGAATGCTTTTCATAAAACCCGTCGGCCAGGAAAAGCAGTCCGCAGACGATGAAAAGCGCGATTATGATCTTTCGCACGTTCTTCTGATCGTCAAGCCAGTACCGGCGCGTGCTGTTGCCCTGCTCTTGGTCCTCGCTCATGCTCAGTCTCCAAATACGGGTGTTAGGAATATGCGAATTTGATCCGCATAGAAGAACAGAAGAACACAGCCCGTCGCCGTCAGCACGATGGGTAGCAAACAGATAAAGGAGGCATCTGAAACGCCTTCGCGACCGAACGTCATGGGGCGAAGAAGGAGATTGTTCGGCGGCGCGTGGTGATGGTCATGGTCGTTATCCGCATCTGCCTCCGGCTGTATCGGTTCTTTGCCGAAGAAGCCGTATAGAACCACGGGCATCAAATAGGCCAGATTCAGGAGCGACGACACCATCAGCACCGCGATGAATACCAACTGGTGTGTCTCGGCCGCGCCCAGGGCGATGTACCATTTCGACCACATTCCGCCCATGGGGGGCAGGCCGATCAAGGACAGCGACGCCAGAAAGAAGCAGAAAAAGGTCACCGGCATTCGGTGGCCAAGTCCCTTCATGTCGGAAATATCGGTCTTGTGCGCGAATACGATGATAACGCCGGCACAAAAGAACAGGGTGATCTTGCCAAAGGCATGCATAACGATGTGCATTGCCGAGCCAAGGGCCGCGATATCGGACGCCAGCATGGCGCCCAGGACGATGTAACTCAGTTGGCTCACTGTCGAATAGGCAAGACGGAGCTTCAGGTTGTCCTGACGCATGGCGACGATCGATGCCGCGATGATGGTGAACGCGGCGACATAGAGCAGGAAATCCGTGCCCGGTGCCAGTTTCACAAGGTCGATACCGAATATGTAAACGACGACCTTGAGAACAGAGAACACGCCGGCTTTCACGACCGCGACGGCATGAAGCAGGGCGGAGACGGGGGTCGGTGCGACCATGGCGGCAGGCAGCCAGCGGTGGAACGGCATGAGCGCCGCCTTGCCGATGCCGAAGGCGTAGAGCGCCAGCAGGACCGCAATCATGGGGCCCTGGGCCTGTTCGGCGTTGAACACGCCGCCCCGGACGAAGTCCAGGGTGCCTGCGATCTGCCAGGTCCAGATCATGCCGAACAGCAGGAAGCCGATGGAGGTCGCCAGCAGGATGCCGAGATAGATCCGGCCCGAACGCTTGGCTTCCTCGGTGCCGTGATGGGCGACCAGCGGGAAGGTGGATATGGACAGCACTTCGTAGAACACGAACAGGGTCAGCATGTTGCCGGAAAGGGCGACACCGACGGCCGAAGCAATGGCGATGGCAAAGAAGAAGAAGAACCGGGTTTGGTTTTCCTCGTGATGGCCGCGCATGTAGCCGATGGCGTACAGCGTGGTGATGATCCACAGGAAGCTGGCGATACCCGCGAAGATCATGCCCAGCGGTTCCAGGGTCAGGCGGATCGACAGCCCCGGCACCATGTCGAACAGCACGATGTCCGGCCGGCCGCCGGCGGCGACGATCGGATAGAGCTGCGTCACCACATAGAACAGGCAGGCCGCGGTGATCAGACTGGCGCCGTCGCGGGCGTTTTCCCAACGACCGAGCGCCAATACCAGGAACGCCCCGATCACGGGAATGAGAAGGGTCAGGACCAGGGCGTCGCCCGGTGTCCAGCCGGTCAGGAGTCCGCTCATGGCTTGCCTCCCGGGACCGAGCCGATCAGGGCATTGGCGGCCTCACCGGCAATGCGCAGTGTGGTGTCGCCGTCGATGCCGAACCACACGGTGGCGCCGGCCAGGATTACCATGGGCACCAGCATGAACATGGGCGCCTCGCGGCGGACGGCGCCCTCGGGCGGGGCCTTGAGGTAGGCAACCTCGACCACCCGCCAGACATAGACAATGGCGAGCAGCGACGAAAACAGGATCGCGGCGGCGATCCACCAGAACCCATGGTCGAGAGCGGCCTGTACCAACTGCCATTTGGAAATGAAGCCGACCGTCAGCGGTGTGCCGATCAGCGACAGCCCGGCGACCAGGAACACGGCCGTGGTCACGGGCATGCGCTTGCCGATGCCGGCCAGGTCCTGAAGCTTGACGGAGCCGATGACATAGAACACGGCGCCGATGGCCATGAAGGCGGCACCCTTCATGACGGCGTGGTTGAACAGATGGACGATCGTACCGGTCAGGCCGGCGGCGGTGGCCAGGCCCATGCCGAGCACCATGTAGCCGACCTGCGACACGCTGGAATAGGCCAGCATGCGCTTCACGTCGGTCTGGAAGATCGCGACGAAGGCGCCCGCGAACATCCCGACGATGCCCAGAATGATCAGGATCAGGTCGATGCCCGTCGTCTCGAACAGGCCGGTGTGCCCGAACACGGTGAAGACCACGCGCAGCAGGGCATAGACCGCGACCTTGGTCGCCGTCGAGGCGATGAACACGGAAACCGCCGAGGGCGCGAAGGCATAAGCATTGGGCAGCCAAGTGTGGAGCGGGAACATGGCGAGCTTCAGGCCCAGGCCGACCACCACGAAGGCAAAGGCCGCGAGCACCGTGCGTGTATGGTCGACGGCGGGCAGCAGCGTTTGCAGGTCCGCCATGTTGAGCGAGCCCGTCATCATATACATCATGCCGACGCCGATGATGTAGAAGGTCGCCCCCAGGGTGCCCATGATCAGATAGCGGTAGGACGCGGTCAGGGCGCGGCGATTGCCGCCCAGGCTGATCAGCACGTAACTCGACAGCGACGAGATTTCCAGGAACACGAACAGGTTGAAGGCGTCCGCCGTCGTCGTAATGCCGAGCAGGCCGGTCAGGCACAGCATGTACATCAGATAGAACAGGTAGATGCGCGGCTCGGGAATTTCCTTTTCCACGCTGGTCTTGGCATAGGGCAGGGTGATGGCGCCGATGGCGGTGACGATCACCAGCACCACGGCGTTGGCGGCGTCGATGCGGTATTCGATGCCCCAGGGCGCCGGCCAATTACCGATTTCGTAGATGATCAGGCCGCTGGCCAAGACCTTGCCCAGAAGCACCAGGGCGATGAAGAAGGCGATCCAGATAATCGCCGTGGCCCACATCCAGCTCAGGCGCGGATGGCGCAGCAGCACGCAGATCGGCGCACACAACAAGGGAATGACGATCTGCAGCACGGGAAGGTGCGGCTCGATCGCGGCGGCATAGGGCAGGGAGAGGAAAAAGGCGTAGAAAGCGGTCACCTGTCTTCCTCCTCTTCGACGGCCAGGATCTCGTCATCTTCGATGGTGTTGTAGGCGTTGCGGATCCGCACCACCAAGGCCAAGCCGAGCGCGGTCGTCGCGACGCCGACGACGATCGCCGTCAGGATCAGGACATGGGGCAGGGGATTGGAATAAACCGAGATGCCCTCGGCCAGGATCGGCGCGGTGCCGCCCGATACCTTTGCCATCAGGATGTAGAACAGGAAGACGGAAACCTGAAACACGTTCAGGCCGACGATCTTCTTAACCAGGTTGTCGTGGGCGATGACGATGTAGAAGCCGGTCATCATCAAGCCAATGACGATCCAGTAGCCGAGCAATCCCGGCGATGCGGGGCCGACCATGAAGGCTTCGAAGGAAAGCCACAGGTCGTAAAGCGGCTGGAAGGCGTCGACGATTCCCTGCATGGCCTCAGTCCCCGCCCGTCTGGCCGGCGAATACGTTGAAGATCGTGATCATGGCCGCGGCGACGGTGATGCCCACGCCCAACTCAACGATCAGGATACCGTAGTGCTGTCCGTGCAGCGGGTCGTGGGCCAGGACGTTGTAGTCCAGGTAATTGCCGCCCAGGAGCAATCCCGCGACCCCGGTCAGGCCGTAGGTCAGGACGCCGACGACCAGAAGCAGCCGTGTCGACCAGGGCGGCAGCACGCGCTTCGCCATGTCGACGCCGAACAGGATGGCGTAGAGGATGAAGCCCGAGCCGAAAATCACCCCCGCCTGAAACCCGCCGCCGGGGCCGAAGTCGCCATGGAACTGAACGTACAGCGCGAACAGAAGGATCGGCGGAATGAGGAACTTGGAAACGACGCGGAGAACGACCTTGCGGTGCATCATGATGCGATCTCCTTCGTGCCGGAACGGCCTTCATCCGCTTCCTCGTCTTCGCGTCGCCGGCGTGCGCGGCCCAGGATGGCGAGCACGCCCGTGGCGGCGGTGAAGATGACGAAGACCTCGCCCAGCGTGTCGTAGCCGCGGTAGCTGGCCAGCACGCTGGTGACGATGTTGGGCATGCCCACTTCTTCGCCCGATTTCTCGATGTAGCGGGGCACGACGTGGTGATGGATGGCGGCGATCTTGTCGCCGTAGCGGGGCATGTCGAAGGTGCCGTAGACCAGCACGGCGCCGGTCACGGCGACGACGAGAAACGCGGCCGTGCTCTTGCTTTTGCCGCCGCCCATCTTTTCCTTGCGCGTGGTCAAGGCCAGGGTGCCCAGCATCAGGACGGTGGAAATTCCGGCCCCCACGGCGGCTTCGGTGAAGGCGACGTCGACGGCGTCCAGCACCACGTAAGCGGCGGCACCGATCAACGAGAAGATGCCCGACAGCATGGACACGGCGAACAGGTCACGGATGCGCGCGATGGCCAGGCCCACGGCCCCCATCATAAGCATCAGGACGATGATGATGACGTTTTCTATGGTCGGCCTCCCCGGCTAAGGGCCGCGCTCTTTTCCTCGTCGACCTTCGGCGTGACCCCGGAATTGAGGCAGGCGCGGGCGAGCGCGTGGGTCGCGGTCGGGCTGGTGAAGAAGATGAAGGCAAGGATCAAGGCCAGCTTGATCGTCACGATGGACAGCCCGGCTTGGAACATCAGGCCGACCAGAATCAGCTCACAGCCCAGGGTGTCGATGACCCCCGCCGGATGCATGCGCGCGAACACGTCGGGCATGGTGATCATGCCGATGCCGCCGATGATCAACAGCACCGCGCCGGGCAAAATGAACAGCCAGGTCAGGATGTCGAAGATGATGGGATCGATGGGCAGCGCCATGGTCAGATATCCCCCGCGTCAGGGCCGCTGGCTTCCTGGCCATGGCCCATGTCCCGGAACTTGATGAACTTGGTCACGGCGATGGTGCCGATGAAGTTGATCAGGGCATAGACCAGCGCCAGGTCGAGAAATTCCGGCCGTCCCTGCAGGAAGCCGACCACTGAAATCAGGAGCACCGTCAGGGTGCCGAAGGCGTTCACGGCCAGAATTCGGTCGAACACGGTCGGCCCCTTCAGGGCGCGCACCAGGACCAGAACCATGGTGACCAGAACGGCGAGGGCGGCGGCGGCGAAGCTCATGGTTCTAGCGATCCTCTCCGGGCGCACCCTCGACCGCCGTGCAGCGGCGGTCCATCTCGCCGGACTTCAGCCCGTCGGCCGCACCCCGCGTCAGCGCGTGGACGATCATCACCCCGTCTTCGACGGCAAGGGTCACCGTGCCGGGGGTCAGGGTGATGGAATTGGCGTAGATGACGTGGCCCAGTTCGGTCTTCTGCGTCGCCTTGGTGCGCAGCACGGAGGTATGGACCCGGCCCTTGGGCGACAGCACCGCCTTGACCACGTCGATGTTGGCCATGACGATTTCCTTGCCCAGCCAGGGCAGGTAGGTCAGCCAGCGCCAGGTCACCTGGATGGGATGGCCTTCATGGTCGACCACGTCCATGCGATGGGCGATGTAGACGACCAGTGCTACGGAGCCGGCGCCGAAGGCCAGGATCAGGGGAATGGTGTAGCCGGACAGCAGCCACCACAACGCCGCCAAGCCGATGCTAAGGCTGATCGTATGGAGCACTGGAACGTTCCCCCGTTTTCCCCAATTCCGTATTGCCGCATCGTTGGACGACGGCACCGAAAGCATCTACATCCGAGGCTCAGGTATACCACCCAAACCCATCGACGTGGCAACAAAATGGGCATAATTTCATGGAATAACAAGGACGTTCGCACCGGTATGCCAGAGGCGCCCGAATTCCAATCGAAGCTCCAATATAAATAGGTGAGGGGGGCGGGAAATGATCGACGAAATTTTCAGATCGTGGAAAAAAATATGCCGCAGGGCCCTGCGGTACGCCGGTGCGATGGCGGTGATTTGGATCGTTTTGGGCGGCCCGGCCCTGCAGGCGGACGCCCCGGCCGTTCGTTTCGCCGAATCCAGTGTGGTCGTGCACACGGCAAGCGGCGCCCATCCGTTCAAGGTGGAGATGGCGCTCGATGACGCGCAGCGGGCCCTCGGCCTGATGTACCGCCGCGCGTTGGACCCGGACCGGGGGATGCTGTTCGACTTCGGGCGCGAGATCTATATTTCCATGTGGATGCGGAACACCTTCATTCCTCTCGACATGCTGTTCATCGGGGCGGACGGGCGCATCGGGTTCATCCGCGAACGCACGACGCCGCAATCGCTGGAGATCATCGAGGCGCCGGATCGCAACCGCGCCGTGCTCGAGGTTGCCGCCGGTACGGTGGCGCGGCTCGGCATCCGCGTCGGCGACCGGGTCGACCACGCCATCTTCCGCTAACCGCGCGCTTGCCTTGGGCAGGCTTAAATCATAGGTTTCCCCCGCGTCGGGGCGTAGCTCAGCCTGGTAGAGTGCGTGCTTTGGGAGCACGATGTCGCTGGTTCGAATCCAGTCGCCCCGACCAGCCACCAGACCGGGCACCGGGCCCCGTCTTGCCGGTCGGACCAAGTGACCGTTGACGCGATGGCCCGTTGCCCCCATAGAAGACCATAAGATCGTGACGATCGATCACCGCATGATGGGATATTAGGAAGATGAGCGAAGCGCGCATTTTTCAGCCGGCGAAGAACGCCATGCAGTCCGGCCGGGGCAAATCCCGACGCTGGATTTTGGAATACGAGCCTGCGGAACCCCGCGTTGCCGATCCCCTGATGGGCTGGATCGGTTCGGGCGATACCCGCGGCCAGCTGCGGCTCAAGTTCGACAGCAAGGAAGAAGCCGTCGAGTACGCGAAGAAGAACGGCCTGATCTACAAGGTGATCGAGCCCCATACCCGTCGCATCAAGCCGAAGAGCTATTCCGACAACTTCGCCTTCGACAAGGTCGGCGTCTGGACGCACTAAATGGGGCTGCGCCGGGCCGTCTGACCGGCGCCACGTCCGCCGGAGACTCCGTAGCTCAACTGGATAGAGCAGCTGCCTTCTAAGCAGCAGGTTGCAGGTTCGAGTCCTGCCGGGGTCGCCAGTTATTTCAATGACTTAAGGGAGTGGGCCGCGGTGAGCTTGAAACGCATGGTTCTGCAAATGGGGCAGGGCACCGATATCCACGGCGGGGACAGTACCAAGGCCGCCGAACGGGCCGTGCGGGACGCGCTGTGGCGGAATTTCCTGCAGATCGCCGATGCCCTTGGGCAGCCGCGCGACAACATGGTCATCGAGGTGACCATCGGTGCACCCCGACCCGAGACCATCGACAAGGCGGCCGTCGCGGCCGTGTTCCCCTACGGTCAGATCACCGTGACCTGCGAAGAAGGTGGCTTGGAAATCACGACACCGGACGGCACGGATTCGACCTTGCTCGCCCATGCGGCGGTCGTGGTCCGCATGGATGTTCCGGACGACGTTCTGGGAGACGCCCAATGAGCAAGAAACTGGATCGCGTGATTTTGGAAATGGGCTCCGGCGTTTCTCTGCGCGGGGGCAATTATACGAAAGCTGCCTGCCGCGCCGTCGACGACGCCATCCATCACTCGAGCCTGTCGTTCATGCGCGAACTGGGACGAGACCCGGATACGGACATGACGGTCGAGGTGACGATCGGCGTCCAGGACCCGTCGGCGGTCGATACGGAAGCGGTGAAGGCCATGCTGCCGCACGGCAGTGCGTCGGTCCGGGTCGTCAAAGGCGGCTTGAACGTTCCTTACCCGGAGCGGGGGTATGAAACGATCATAGCCAGCGCCGCCGTCGCGGCCTTTGCCGATATGTCGCGCTACAAAGCGTCTTAAACGGCCTCCCGCGCAGCGACGTCGTCCATCCTCAACACGCGTTTAAGCAGCATCATCCGGGCGTCGGGCAATGCCCTTGGCGGCCTGTTCGACCCCATAGGCCTGAACCAGAATATCCGTCGAAGACTCGGCCAGGTCGATGCATTCGGTCAGCAGGTTAAGGATGCGCATGTTGTTGGCGACGACCTTTTCCGTGTCCTTGTCGTGGACGGCAACGGAGAGGTGGCAGCGCGCGATGATATCCTTGCGCAGAATGCGGAGAACATCCTCCAGCTTGGCGCCGTTGGGGTTGTCGTCCGAGATCAACAGATTTGTCATGGCTGTGTTCCTTTCCTCATCGCGTCTTCGCGTTTATTATTTCGATTCCAAAATAATATAGGGTATCCTTAGAAAAAGTGACGGAACACACACCCTAGACTTGAGATATAGACGGCCCGGGCAGCGCCAGGGCAGGCCGCTTCGGGCGGTCGGTCCGGGGCATTGGGCACTGATCACATAAAAACGAACGGGCGGGCCCCCGTGGGACCCGCCCGTTGTCTTTAAGGCTGTTGTTCGGCGCCGGTTCAGGCGGCGAGGTCGAAGCGGTCCGCGTTCATCACCTTGGTCCAGGCGGCGACGAAGTCGTCGACGAACTTCTTCTTGTTGTCGTCCTGGGCATAGACTTCGGCATAGGCCCGCAGGATCGAGTTGGACCCGAACACGAGGTCCATGCGGGTCGCCGTCCATTTGACCGTGCCGGTTTTGCGGTCGCGGATCTCATAGACATCCTTGCCCGCCTGTTTCCAGGTGTAGGCCATGTCGCACAGGTTGACGAAGAAGTCGGTGCTCAACGCCCCTTCGTTGTCGGTGAGGACGCCGTGCTTGGTGCCGCCATGGTTGGTGCCCATGACCCGCATGCCGCCGACCAGGACGACCATCTCCGGGGCGGTGAGGCCCATGAGTTGGGTGCGGTCCAACATCAGCTCTTCCGGTTTGACGGCGTAGTCCTTTTGCAGGTAGTTGCGGTAGCCGTCGTGGATCGGCTCCATGACGTCGAAGGAGTCGCCGTCGGTCTGCGCGTCGGTGGCGTCGCCGCGGCCCGGCGCGAAGGGCACTGCAACCTCGACCCCGGCGGCCTTGGCCGCCTGTTCAACCCCGACATTACCGGCCAGAACGAT
>PALN01000069.1 GCA_002706405.1 Rhodospirillaceae bacterium
CGGGCGAACTTGTCCCAATAGGCGATGCGGTCATAGGGCGCATGCCAGTTGGGGATCATGTAGTGGCCCCATTGCAGCACGCGGTCGAGCGCCCGCGAGGCGATGACCAGGTCCTTGCGCGACGGGGCGGCGATCAGCTTTTCGACGATGGCGTCGACGGCCTTGGACTTGATGCCGATGATGTTGCGAGAGCCTTCCTGGTCGGCCGCCGCCGTGGACCAGAATTCCCGCTGTTCGTTGCCCGGCGACAGGGATTGTCCGAAGCCGCCGACCACCATGTCGAAATCGAAGGTGTCCAGGCGGCGGCGGTACTGGGCCGTGTCGATGGTGCGCACGGACATGGCGATGCCCAACTTTTCCAGGTTCTTGGCGAAGGGCAGGGCGATGCGCTCGAACAGGGGGGAGACCAGCAGCATTTCAAAGGCGAAGGGCTTGCCGGTCTTGGCGTTGACCCGCTTGCCGTCCTTGATCACCCAGCCGGCTTCGGTCAGCAGCTTGGACGCCGTGCGCAGATTGCCGCGGATGTTGCCGCTCGCATCGCCTTTGGGCGGGTTGTACTCCTGGGTGAAGACTTCCGGCGGCAACTCGGCGCGGAAAGGTTCCAGCAGCTTCAGTTCCTCCGGCCCCGGCAGGCCCGTCGCCGCCATCTCCGAATTCTGGAAATAACTGCGGGTGCGTTCGTACTGGCCATAGAACAGGGCCTTGTTCGACCATTCGAAGTTGAAGGCATAGGCCAGGGCGTGGCGCACCTGGGGGTCGCTGAACATCTCGCGCCGGGTGTTGAAGGCGAAGCCCTGCATGCCCGCCGGCCGGTCGTGATGGATCTGTTCCTTGATCAGAACGCCCTTCTTCACCGCGGGCGTTTCATAGGCCGTGGCCCAAGCCTTGGACGAATTCTCCGACTTGTAGTCGTAACGTCCGGCCAGGAAGGCCTCCAGTGCCACGTTGGAATCGCGGTAATAGTCGAAAATGATCTCGTCGAAATTGTTGGTGCCCTTCATCACCGGGATGTCTCGGCCCCAGTAATCCTTGACGCGGGACAGCTTGACGAAGCGGCCGGCCTCGAACTCGGTGATCTTGTAGGGCCCGGAGCCGAGCGGCGGCTCCAGGGTCGTCTTGTTGAATTCCTTGTCCTTCCAATAGTGCTTGGGCAGTACCGTCAACTGGCCGATGATCAGCGGCAGCTCCCGGTTCTCGCTCGGCTTGAAGGTGAATTTCACGGACCGCTCGCCGGTCTGCGTCACCTCGGCCACGTTGGCGTAATAGAAGCGGTAGAAAGGCGCCCCCTCCTTGACCAGGATATTGAAGGAAAAAATCACGTCGTCGACGGTCACCGGCATACCGTCATGCCAGCGGGCTTCCTTGCGCAGGGTGAATTCCACCCAGGACCGGTCCGCCGGCATGGTTACGGTCTCGGCCAGGCGGCCGTACTGGCTGAACGGCTCGTCCGCCGCGTCGTCCATCAGGGTGTCGTAGACGAAGCTCGCCGCCCCCGTCGCCGTGCCCTTGATGATGAAGGGGTTGAAGCTGTCGAACGAGCCGGTCGCCCCCAGGCGCACGGTGCCGCCCTTGGGGGCGTTCGGGTTCACGTAGTCGAAATGCTTGAAGTCCGGGCCGTACTTCAGGTCGCCGTGCATGGCGAGGCCGTGGGCCGGATCGGCCGCCTGAGCGGGCAGGCCGATCACGGTCAGCCAGGTGAGGACGAAAAGGGCGCTCAGAATTCGCATCTTAAGTTTCCCCCGGGAATGCGGTGTTCGCTGCGTCGGAATATGGAGATTAGCCGGTTCTGGTCACGAAGTGATGCCCCTAGAACTGCGTGGGCAATATGGCAAGCCTATGGCCGAATTCAGTCGCCGAGCACTGCCACGGCCTGTTCGTGCAACGCCGCGTCGCCGCTGGCGATCACCGTGCTGTCGCCGGTCAGCCCCAGGGTGCGTCCGGACCAGTCGGTCATGCGCCCGCCGGCTCCTTCGACGATGGGCACCAGGGCGACATAATCATAAGGCTGCATGCTGCTGTCGCACACCAGGTCCGCGCGCCCGCGGGCCAACTGGCCGTAGCTGTAGCAATCGCCGCCGTAGATGGCGTAGCGGCTTTGATGGCGCAGGTCCTCGAACCGCCCGAAATTCAGGCCTTCGTGCATCTGCGGCGAGGTGGTGTAAAGCCAGGCCGCGGCCAGATCCGGGCAGGGCCGGCAGCGCACGGCCTTGCCGTTGCGGGTGCTGTCCATGCCGGGGCCGCCGGTCCAGACTTCGTCGAGCGCCGGGTTGTCCATGACGCCGAGCCAGGGGGCGCCGCCCTTCATCAGGCCGATCAGGGTGCCGAACAGGGGCTTGCCGGTGATGAAGGCCTTGGTGCCGTCGATGGGGTCGAGCACCCAGACGAATTCCGCATCGGCGTTCTCCGCGCCGAATTCCTCGCCAAAGATGCCGTGGTTGGGAAACCTGGCCCCGATCATGTCGCGCAGCGCCGCTTCGCATTCGCGGTCGGCCTGGGTCACGGGGCTGAGGTCCGCCTTGTCTTCGATCTCAAGCGCCGCGTCGTAATGGCGCAGAACGATGTCCCGCGCGCGCCCGGCCATGTCCATGGCCAGGGTCAGGCAATCGCGGGACAGGGCGTCCGTGGTCGATTGCGTCACGGCGCCGTCCTCCGATCAGGTGAAAGCCGGGAAAGCCTTACTTGAGGGATTCCAAAAAGACCAGCAGGGCCGCGCGATCCGAATTCTTGGGAATGCCGCGGAAGGTCATCTTGGTGCCTGGGGCATAGCCCTTGGGATCGGCGATGAACTTGTCCAGTTCTTCCATGGTCCATTTGCCGCCCAGGCCGGTGAGCGCACCGGAAAAATTGAAACCCTCGGCCTTGCCCTGGTCATGACCGACAATGCCCCACAGGTTCGGGCCGATCTTGTGCTTGGCACCGGCTTCCGCCGAATGGCAGGCCGTGCATTTCTTGAACACCTTGGCGCCCCGTTTGGGGTCCGCGGAGGCCAGCAGTTCCATCACCGGCTTTTCGGCTTCCTTGGGTGCTGCTTCGGCGGCATCGCTCTGGTCGGCGACCGCGACGTCGAAGCCCATCTTTTCGGGCTCCTGCGCGTGGACCAGCGTGTCGCCGATCTTGTTGGTGCCCCACACGACCCAAGCCGTCACGAGCACGCCGAAACCGAGTTTTTCCATCCGGGAGAACTGCATGGTGTTTTCCTTTGCCGATTGTTGCGGGGAATTTAACCGCCCGTGCCGCCATGTTCAAGCGGCATAAGCCACCTTTCGTCGCCGAACGTCAGATCGCCGGCGTGGCCCGCGTTGACAGTGACGGCCCCGGCAACGATACTCCGCACGTTTCTGAAAAGGCCCGTGATCTCCGGGCCTTGCCCTTCCGGACCCAAGACTGTTCAGCCATGGCTACCTCCGATACCACCATTGCCTTCCAGGGCATGCCCGGCGCCTATTCACATCTCGCCTGCCGCGAGGCCCGGGGCGAGATGACCCCTTTGCCCTGCCGCACCTTCGAAGACGCCTTCGCCGCCGTGCATGACGGCCATGCGCGGCTGGCCATGATTCCCATCGAAAATACGGTCGCCGGGCGGGTCGCCGACATCCATCATCTGCTGCCCGATTCCGGTCTGCATATCATCGGCGAGCATTTTCACCGCGTGCATCACCATCTGCTGGCGGTGCCGGGCACGAAAATCGGGGACCTGACCCATGTCCACAGCCATGTCCATGCCCTGAACCAATGCCGCAACCTGATTCGTGAACTGGGCGTCACGCCCGTGGTTCATGTCGATACGGCGGGGGCGGCCCAGGACATCGCGGCCCAGGGCGAGAAATCCCAGGCGGCCATCGCGTCCAGCCTGGCCGGGGAGATTTACGGCCTCGACTCCCTGAAACAGAACATCGAGGACGCCGATCACAACACGACCCGCTTTGTGATCATGTCACTGACGGCGGAACAGCCCGCCTATATAGAGTCCGAGACATACATCACCAGCTTCACGTTCCGGGTTCGGAACGTTCCGGCCGCCCTCTACAAGGCCATGGGCGGCTTCGCCACCAACGGGGTCAACATGACCAAGCTGGAAAGCTACGTCGGCCCGGATTTCGTCGCGGCCCAGTTTTTCGCGGAGATCGAAGGCCATATGGGCGCGCCCTCGGTCAAACTGGCGTTCGAGGACCTGTCCCATTATTCCGAGTGGATCAAGGTGCTGGGCACCTATCCGGCCCATCCGTTTCGCAGATCCGCGGCAAATCAAGGAGCCTGACCCCCATGACCTTCGAAGATATCCGCCCGCACCTGGGCCTCGCCATCCTGCGCGGTCTCGCGCGCCGCTGCCCCAGCTGCGGCATCGGCCACAGCTTCAAGGGCTATCTCAAGGTCGTCGATTGCCCTCATTGCGGCGAGCAACTGGGTCATATCCGGGCCGATGATTTTCCGCCCTACCTGACCATCGCCATCGTCGGCCATATGGTGGTGCCGATGCTGCTGTTGAGCGAACAGTTGATGTCGCCGCCGACCTGGATGCTGCTGTCCGTCGCCGTGCCGGTGACGCTGGGCCTGACGCTGACGCTGCTGCCGCGGGTCAAGGGCGGGATTCTGGGCCTGATGTGGCACCTGGGCCTGCGCGGCGACGAGACGCAGTAATTCGAGGTTGTCAGAGGACCGGGGGAAGGAGCATCCCGCCATGAGCGACGAAAAGCCCGCCGCCGTCCGGGCGCTCGATATCGCCCCCCGGGCCAAGCCCTCGACCTATCCGGAACCGTTCTTCAGCCGCATGGCGGGGCGCGAAAAGCGCCAGCTGGGCGACGTCTTCGGGCTCACCAACTTCGGCGTCAACCTGACCCGGCTCAAGCCGGGCGGCGAATCGGCCCTGCTCCACCGCCACACCCGCCAGGACGAGTTCGTCTATATCCTCGAAGGAACGCCGACGCTGGTCACGGAAGACGGCGAGACGCCGATGGCGCCCGGCATGTGCGCCGGGTTCCCCGCCGAAGGTGCGGCCCATCAACTGGTCAACCGGACCGCCGCCGACGTTCTGTACCTGGAAATCGGCGACCGCACGCCGGGCGATGCGGCCAGCTACCCCCGGGACGACATCCAGGCCGACCTGGGGCCGGACGGCCAGTGGCTGTTCACTCATAAGGACGGCCGTCCTTACTGAGTCGGCAGCCTATTTTTCCTCGACCTTGGCCACGAACGGATAGAACGCGATATGTCCGGCCATGGCTTCCAGCCCCGCCGGCGGGGTTTCGTAGGCCCAGGCGGCGTCTTCCGCGGTCCGGCCGCCGGCTGAAACCGTCCAGTAATTGGCCGTGCCCTTGTGCGGGCACAGGGTCGATTTGGTGGACGGCGTGAGGGCGTCCATGCGCACGTCCGCTTTGGGGAAATAGTACATGGGCGCATAGGCGCCTTCCTTCAGGACCTGCGCTATGGCGCTTTCGGCGATCACCTCGCCGCCCACGGTGGCGACGACGGTCTTGCCGGCGGGGGTCAGGGAAAGGTCGGTCATGGGATATGCTCCTTGCAAAACAGAAACGGATCAATATTGCGGCCTGTATCCACCGCCGCGCCGCCGATTGCCACGCACATCCGTTCACATTTCGGTGGGCAGCGCCCGAATCCGGCTCAATCGCCTTCGTCGATCCAGTCGTTGATCAATCGGCTTTGTCTTACTTTAGCTGGTTCCGACGCTTGCAATATTTTCTAAACGTGCCACCAAGCGGGCCGCCAAATTGATATATTTCAGAGCGGTATCTTCCCTTGGCTGAAAATCTGGCAGGTGGGCGATTTGATTGTGTAAGCCTCGTAGATCATAAAATAAAAGTGAATCGGAGACAGTAATCTTTTTATTTTCTAACAGAAAAGCCATGGCCCGGACTGGCGAAGAAAAGTCTGACATTGGTGATGAGTGATCATTTTGTATCGCGGCTCTTCTCATCAAGCGTTCAATTTCTTGCCACGCCCTTTCAATTGCTGAACGAGGCTCGCGTTTTGCAAGCTTGATGAATTCTTTATGCCTCTCCGAATCGCTATCTTCTAATAGAGCGGAAGGGCTCGTCGGAGTAGCGGCTGTGATATCGCGGAGTTCTCTTTCAAAGAGGGCTTCGACAGGACCCATCCTTAATTTGCTGAGGTTTAGTAGTAAAGCGCGTAGCTCATTCCTAAACATCCAAACACAAAAAATTACCGATCCAGGCCAAGCGATTGCTTCGATAATTCCGAGTGTGAAACTCCAGCGTTCCATTTACCTCTCCTTCAATCGCCCTCGTCGATCCAGTCGTTGATCAGCCGCCGCGAGATACTGTCCGTGCGCGGCAGGCGCGGGCGGTTGGGGTCCGTTTCGCCGTAGTATTCGCCGAATTGCGCCAGGTCGGCGCGGGAAAACCACCTGGCTTCGCGGATTTCCGTGGGATCGACGGTGATGTCGTCGTTGAGCCCCCGCGCCCGGAAGCCCAGCATGAGCGAGGCCGGAAACGGCCAGGGCTGTGATCCCCGATAGGTCACGTCGGTCACGCGGATGCCCGATTCTTCCTGAACTTCACGGGCGACCGCTTCCTCCAGGCTTTCGCCCGGCTCGACGAAGCCCGCCAGGGTCGAATACATGGGGAAATCCCAGCGTGTCGACCAGCCGAGCAGGCAGCGGTCGATACCGTCGGCCCCGACATGGGTCACCAGCATGATGACCGCCGGGTCGGTGCGCGGAAAATGGCTGCGCCCGCAGTCCGCATTGGTGCAGGCCTGGACATGGCCGCTGTCCCTCGGCTCCGTCGGGCTGCCGCAATCGCTGCAGTATTTCTGCCGCCGGTGCCAATGGGTCATGCCCCGGGCATAGGCCAGGATCGTCGCCTCGTCGGCGGCCAGCAGC
Organism: Rhodospirillaceae bacterium; assembly: GCA_002706405.1. GTDB lineage: Bacteria > Pseudomonadota > Alphaproteobacteria > Rhodospirillales > Casp-alpha2 > UBA1479. The sequence continues at coordinate 6,860 of PALN01000069.1, forward strand.
CGTCCGACCTGGCGCAAATCCTCGAACGAGGCGCCGTTGACCAGGTCCGGCAGGGCGTGTTCTTCGTGATGGGACAGGTCGACGGCGAAATAGGGCGCGTCTTCCCAAAGGCCCAGGAATACCTGCACGCTGGCATGCAGGGTGACGGTGACCGCCGCCTCGCCGGTCAGCCAGCCGGCGCGCGGGCTTTCCCCCGGTTCCACCAGGTTGCGGTCGCGCCATACGGGCGCCACCCGCGCCTTGGGGTGGCTGAGAAGTTCCGCGACCGCGGCATCATTGCGTCGCCGGTCGCCGGCCCGATCCAGGGGACCGCCCGTGTACATCAATCTTTTCGGCATCCGGGAAAATTGGCACAGGTACCGGCCCTTGGCAACGGCCCTGACAGGGGCCGCGATTTATCCCCAGCAAGAAGATGCGCCACGCTTGTGGAAACCCCGCCAAGAGTTGCTATATTAGGGCCAGGAGACTGGCCCGGACGGGCTTCCTCGCGAACCCGGTCAGGTCCGGAAGGAAGCAGCCGTAACGAGTTTCGGCCCGGGTCGGTGCCAGTCTCCGCTAATTTCCCCAGGTGGGCGGCCCCAAGGGGCGCCGCCGCCGCCCAATGCCGGGCCAACCAGCCCCTCCCGCCACGGACGGCCCATGGACGATATGGACGCAACCCGGGACCACCCCGCACCCGCCGCTTCCGGCGGCGGTGACGCCGTCCCCGACCAGGCGGCCTATCAGGTTCTCGCGCGCAAATACCGGCCGACCGACTTCACCAGCCTGATCGGCCAGGAAGCGATGGTCCGCACCCTGACCAACGCCATCGCCGCCGGCCGGCTTGCCCATGCCTTCGTGCTGACCGGCGTGCGGGGTGTTGGCAAGACGACGACCGCCCGCATCATCGCCCGCGCGCTCAACTGCATCGGCCCCGACGGCACCGGCGGCCCGACGGTGGAACCCTGCGGCGTCTGCGCCAATTGCAAGGCCATCGCCCAGGATCGCCACGTCGACGTCATGGAAATGGATGCCGCGTCGCGCACCGGCGTCGACGACATCCGCGAAATCATCGACGGCGTGCGCTACCGGCCGACCTCGGCCCGGTTCAAGATCTACATCATCGATGAAGTCCACATGCTGTCGAAGAACGCCTTCAACGCGCTTCTGAAGACGCTGGAAGAGCCGCCCGAGCATGTGAAATTCATCTTCGCGACCACGGAAATCCGCAAGGTGCCGGTCACCGTGCTGTCGCGCTGCCAGCGGTTCGACCTGCGCCGGATCGAGGTCCAGCGCCTGGCCGATCATTTCAAGGGCATCTGCGAAAAGGAAGGGGCGGAAATTTCCGAGGCCGCCCTGCATGTGATCGCGCGGGCCGCCGACGGCTCCGTGCGCGATGGCCTGTCGATCCTCGATCAGGCCATCGCCATGACCGAAGGGGCGATCAGTGAAGACCTGGTGCGCGACATGCTGGGCCTGGCCGACCGCTCACAAGGCTTCGACCTTTTGGAAAAAACGCTTAAGGGCGACACGCCCGGCGCCCTCAACCAGCTGGCCGCCATGTATCAGGACGGCGCCGATCCGGCGGCGGTGCTGAACGACCTTCTGGAAATCGTCCACTTCCTGACCCGCGCCAAGCTGGTGGCGGAAACGCTCTCCGACCCCGCCGTGCCGGAGATCGAGCGCGTGCGCGGCAAGGACCTGTCAGAGCGTCTCGGCATGGGGGCCCTGGCCCGCGCCTGGCAGATGCTGCTGAAAGGTGTCGGTGAGGTGCAGCACGCGCCCAACGCCATTCAGGCGACGGAGATGGTCATCGTGCGCCTGGCCCATGCGGCCAACATGCCGACCCCGGAAGAAGCGATCCGCCGGCTGACCGACGAAGCCGCCGCCACCCCGGCCCCGGCCGCCGCGACTGCTTCCCCCGCGGCGTCCGCGCCGCCGCAGGCCGCCGCGCCGGCGGTTCCGTCATCGCCGCCGCCCGCGCCCGCGCCGCCGTCCGGCGGTGGACCCTCCGGCGGCGGGGCCGCGCGCGCCATGGCCCAGCCGGCGCCGGAACCGGCCCCTGATTATGACGACGCCCCCGATTACGACGCCGAACCCGATTACGATCCCGCCCCCACGGCCGAGGCGGGCGGCGGCGCGATGCAGGCGCGGCTGGAAACTTTCGATGATCTGGTGGCGCTTGCCGGGAAATTGAAGGAAGGCATCCTGCAATCCCACATGCTGTCCCAGGTCCATCTGGTGACGTTCGAGCCGGGGCGCATGGAATTCCGTCCGGGTCCGGGCGCACCGGACAATCTGGCGGGCGACCTCGGCAAGTTTCTGCAATCGGTCACCGGCGAACGCTGGATGGTCACGGTGTCCAACGAAGCGGGCCAGCCGACCCTGGCCGAACAGCAGGCCAAGGCCCAGGCGGCCGAAAAGGACGAAGTGTCGAATCACCCCCTGGTCAAGGCGGTGATGGACGCCTTCCCGGGGGCGGAGATTTCCAAGGTCCGCCATCCCGACGGAGAGACCGACAGCGACTAGGCCGTGCCGTCGGTTTTGACCGGGCTCGGCGCGTCTTTCTCGCGCTGCATCCAACGATCCATCAGAACGCAGGCGACCAGATCGCCGACCACGTTGAGGGATGTGCGGCTCATATCCAGGATACGGTCGACGCCCATGATCAGGGCGATCCCCGCCGGCGGCACGCCGACGGTGGCCAGGATGGACGACAGGACGATGATGCCGACCCCGGGCGTGGCCGGTGATCCGATCGACGCCCCCACCGCCGTCAGCACGATCAGCGTCAATCCGCCGGCGCCGATTTCCACGCCGAACACCTGGGCCAGAAAGATCGCCGCCACGCCCTGGTAAAGCGCCGTGCCGTTCATGTTGATGGTGGCGCCCATGGGGATGACGAACTGGCTGATCACGGGGCGGACGCCCAGCCGCTCCTCGGCCGTCTTGATGGACAGCGGCATGACGGCGGCGGAACTCGACGTGGAGAAGGCAAGCAGCATCACGTCCCTGGCCGCGCGCAGGAACCGTCCCGGCGGCATCCCGGCGCCGAAGCGGGCGATGGCCAGAAGCAGGACGAGCAGACAGAGCAGGCCGAGCAGCACCGTGCCGACGTAGATCGCCATGCCGATCAGGGATTGCAGGCCGATCTTGGACGTCAATTGCGCCAGCAGCCCGAACACCGCCCAGGGCGCCAGCCACATGGCCCAGCGCACCACGGTCATGCAGACTTCCTGAAGCGACGCCAGCAGGTCCAACATGGGCTTGGCCTTGTCGCGCTCCATCATGACCAGGGCGACGCCGACCACGCTGGCGAAGATGACGACCTGCAGCATGTTGCTTTCGACCATGGACGACAGCGGGTTGGACGGCACCAGGGTCAGGAACTGCTGCGGCAGATTGCTGATCGACGGGGTCGCCAGCAGGCTGCCCGCCGTCGCCTCGGGCAGGGGGTCGAGGCCCGAGCGAATGCTCGCCGCGTCCAGGTAATGGCCGGGTCCGATAAGCAGCGCCAGCCAGATTCCGATGGCCACGGCGATGGCGGTGGTGAGAACGAAATACAGCACGGTCCGAAGTCCGAGGCGCCGCAACTGCCCCAGATCACTGTTCGAGGACAGCCCCCGGATGATGGACGCGAACACAAGCGGAATGACGATCATCTGGATCGTCGCCAGGAACAGCTGCCCGGGAAAGCCGAGCCAATTGCCGATGGCGGAGGCCGTGGACGGGGTCACCAGACCGGCGCTGGGGCCGAGTGCCATGCCCGTGGCAATGCCGAGCACCATGCCGATCAGGACCTGCAGCCAGAGCCGGCCGCGCACCAGATTCTGCAAGGTTTCGGCCATGGGCAATAGCGAGCGGCGCCGGGAACTTTCCATGGGCGCCCAATCGGGGGGCGGGCTCGGGTGTCTGCTCATCGCTTCCTTGTTTCGTCCAAAGCGGCCGCGTCGGCTTGCGGCCTAGTCCATCAGGAACTTGTTGTCCGACGCCTCGCCCCAGGCCTCGATGAACTTGCGCAGGTGCGGGCGGGCGTCACCTTCGGCGTCGACCAATGAGATCACGTCGGCCAGCGCCTTGTTGAGCGCCTCCGTCGACAGCACGCCGCGATGGTGCTGCCAGCGCAGATAGACCAGATAGGTATTCAACACGTCCGTTTCGCAGTAATCGCGGATTTCGCCGATCCGCCCGTCGTCGAACATGGGCGCGACTTGGCTGCCGTCGACCCCGAACTTGCCGGGCAGGCCTAAGATCGCGCAAACCTCGTTCAGCTTGACCCGCGCCGACGCCCCGAAATCGGACAGGGCTTCGATCAGATCACAGTGCCAGTCCAGCGCGTAGCGGGCCGTGTAGTTCTCCCACTTGTTGGAGGTGTCGTGCAGCAGCGGCGCCTGCACGCCGTGGGCCATGGCCCGGTACTTCAAAACCGGCAGGTCGAAGCCGCGGCCGTTGAAGCTGACCAGGCGCGGGCGGATGCGCTCGAAGTAGCCGAAGAAACCCTGCAGCAGTTTCTTTTCGCCGAAGCTTTCCTCGCCGCCGGAGCGCAGTTCCTTCAGGTGATAGATCTCGCCGCCGCTCGGCGTGTGTTCGATCTCGGCCTCCAGGAAGCTGATGGCGACCACGCGGTGGAAGGGCTGGCGGTGGAAATCGTTACGCCCGTCGGTGATTTCCAGGTGATAGCGCGACAGCTCGTCGCGCCGGGCCTGGATGTCCGGATCATCGAAGCCGGTCAGCGCCGGCACGGCATCCGTGTCGGGGACGGTTTCGATGTCGAAGACGAAGAGGTTTCTATGCTGCATGACGACTGTTATACACTGGCCAACCCATCCCCGGCACCCATTGAGAAGCGGACGCGACCCATGAAGAACCTCGGCAAGATGATGCAGCAGGCCCAGGAAATCCAGGCCAAGATGGCCAACATGCAGGAAGAACTGGCGGCGCTTGAGGTCACCGGCGCATCCGGCGCCGGCATGGTCGAGGTGACCTTGAACGGTAAGGGCGAGGCCCGGGGCGTGAAGATCGACCCGTCGCTGCTGTCCGGCGCGGATACGGATGTCGAGGTTTTGGAAGACCTCATCACCGCCGCCATCAACGACGCCAAGGCCAAGGCGGAACGCGAAATGCAGGCCCGCATGCAGGACCTGACCGGCGGCCTCGGCCTGCCGCCCGGCTTCAAGCTGCCGTTCTGATCGCCTGACCGTTCGGCATGGTCACCTCCGACATTGATCGCCTGATCACCCTGCTGGCCAAGCTGCCGGGCCTGGGCCCGCGCTCGGCCCGGCGCGCCGTGCTGCACCTGATGAAGCGGCCGGACAGTTTGATGGAACCCATGGCCCGGGCGCTGGACGCGGCGGCGACCAACATCAAGATCTGTTCGACCTGCGGCAACCTGGACACCCGCGACCCCTGCGAAATCTGCACGGATGACCGCCGCGACGGGGCGCAGATCTGCGTGGTCGAAGATGTCGCCGACCTCTGGGCGCTGGAACGCACGGCCGGGTTCAAGGGCCATTACCATGTGCTGGGCGGCACGCTCTCGGCCCTCGACGGCGTGACGCCCGAAGACCTGCGCATTCCGGGCCTCTGTTCGCGCATTCAGGCGGGCGGGGTGAAAGAGGTCATCCTGGCGACCAACGCCACCGTCGACGGCCAGACCACGGCCCACTACATCGCCGACCGGATTACGGCATTGGGCAAGGACGTGGTGGTATCGGGCCTGGCCCACGGCGTGCCCGTGGGCGGCGAACTGGATTACCTGGACGACGGCACCCTGACCGCCGCCATGAAGGCACGGCGGCCGCTGGCCTGAACGCTAATAGCTGAAGGTCAGTCGTCCTGGCCCAGCACGCGCAGGTTGGGCGCGGCGGCCGGCGGCAGGTCTTCGGCCGGGGTTTCGTCGGACAGTTGCAGGTCCTCGATCTTCTCGCCCCGCTTGGTGATCTTGTCGCTCGAAATGCGGATGTCGCGGATGTCCTTGGTCGCCTGATCGAAATGGGTCTGCAGCTTGCCGACCCGGTCGTCGAGGCGGCCGACGTCCTCCATCATCTTCTGGACTTCGGCCTGGATCACATGGGCCTGCTCGCGCATGCGGGAATCCTTCAGGATCGCGCGCACGGTGTTGAGCGTCGCCATCAGGGTGGTCGGCGAGACGATCCACACCCGCCGGCGATAGCTTTCCTCGACCACGTTGACGAAATTGGCGTGCAGTTCCGCATAGACCGCTTCCGACGGCAGGAACATCAGCGCCGATTCCGCTGTCTCCCCGGGCACGATGTATTTTTCTGAAATCGCCACCACATGGGCCTTCACGTCCTGGGCGAAGCGGCGCCCGGCGGCGGCCCGTGCGGCCTCGTCCGTGCCGGCGTCGCGCAGCGCCTGATAGCTTTCCAGGGGGAACTTGGCGTCGATCACGATGGAGCCCGGCGGGTTGGGCAGCTTCAACAGGCAGTCCGCCCGCTTGCCGTTGTTCAGGGTGACCTGGAACGCATAGGCACTGGGCGGCAGGGTCGCCGTCACCAGATCGTTCAACTGAATTTCCCCGAATGCCCCCCGCGCCTGCTTGTTGGACAGAATATCCTGCAGGCCGACCATCTGTTGTGACAGGTCGGTCAGGTTCTTCTGCGCGCTGTCGATGACGGCGAGGCGCTCGTAAAGCGTCTTCAGCGACTGGCCCGTGCGTTCCGACTGCTGCTGCAGGCTGTCGCCGAGCCGCTTGCCGAGCCCGTCCAGGCGGTCGTTCACGGTCATCTGTGATTGCTGCAGGGCGCCGGACAGTTCCGCTTGCTGGCGGGACAGGGCTTCGGCCATGTCGGCGATGCGGGCCATCTGGTCCAGGTTTTCCCGCCGTGCGCGCTGGGTCGCGGCATAAACCACGGCGATCAGCGCCGTCAGTAGGGCAAGCCCGATGCCGAGCACCGCGCCCGTGTTATCCAAAAAGGTCACATCCATGACGTGTCGCTGCCTTGTTTCCGGCGGAATTAAGGGCCAAGCTTGACGCAATCGGGACGGGAAAACAAATAGGGAACCCGTCCCTCTGCTCGATCCCAAGGAGACCGCCATGTCCCGCCTGTCCCGACGCCCCCGTATCCTGGCTGCCGCCGCCCTGGCCCTGCCGGTCCTGGTTCTGCCGATTCGCGGCCATGCCCAGGCGACAACGGCGGAGCCGGAACGCGCCGCCGCGCGCGTGGTCACCGTGTTCACGGGCGGCTTCGGCCAGGTCTGGGAACGCCGGGCGTTGACGCCCCAGGCCGGGCCGCGCGATCTGGTGCTCGACGGCATCAGCCACCGCACCCTGGCGGAAAGTCTGCGCCTTGCCGGCGACGGCGGCGAGGTGACGGTGCAGTCGCTGTCCCTGTCGCGCAACCTGCTGACCCCGCGCGCGCTGCTCGAACGCTTCCTCGGCAAGGAGATCGGCGTGGTCAAGGTCCATCCGACCACGGGCGAGGAGCGGGTCGAGAAGGCGACGGTCTTGTCCGTCCAGAACGGCGTCGTCCTGCGCATGGGCGGGCGGATCGAGACCGGCATGCCGGGACGGCTGGTATTCCCCGATGACGTCGGCGGCCTGTCGGCGCGGCCCGTCCTGACGGCCCGCATCACGGCCGGCGCGGCGGCGCGCGGCCTGACCCTGACCTACCTGACCGAGGGCCTGTCCTGGTCCGCGGATTACACGGCGGTCGTGGCGCCGGACGGCGGGCGGGTCAGCCTGACCGGCTGGGCGTCGGTGCAGAACGATACCGGTGTGGCCATGGATGCGGCCCGTCTGCGCCTGGTCGCGGGCGAGGTCAACCGTGCGATGGGGACCCAGCCCATGGCCAAGGCTCCGCGGGCGATGATGATGGCCGAAGCGCGTGGCGCCGCCGCGGACGCCGCCTTGCCCGTGCGCGAGGCCCAGGGCGCGGTGCATGTCTATACCCTGGCCGGCGCCCAGACCCTGGCCCCCGGGGAGCGCAAGCAGGTCGCGCTTCTGGGTCCGGTCGAGGTGCCGGTATCGGAAACGCTCCTCAGCCTGGGCCATCCGCAGGTGTTCGGCCCGGCGCCGGGCAACACCACGCCGGACCATCCCCAGGTGCGTCTCAGTTTCGACAACAAATCCCTGGTCGCGGGCGGCCTACCCCTGCCGGGCGGGGTGGTCCGCGCCTATCGCACGGGTTCCGACGGCCAGCCCCTGTTCGCGGGATCGGACCGTATTGCCGACACGCCGGACGGCGGGCGGGTGATCGTCACCCTGGGCCGCGCCTTCGACGTCACGGTCAAGCGCGAGCAGACGGCCTTCAAGCGCCTGGATGCCCAGGGCCGCAACGTCGAGGCCGCTTTCAAGATCACGGTCGCCAACGGCCGCGCCAAACCGGCGCGGGTGCGCCTCGCCGAGGTCCTGCCCGGCGACTGGACCATCGTCGAAAATTCCCTGGTGCATGAACGGTCCGGCGATCGGGCGCGCTGGCTGGTCGAAGTGCCGGGCAAGGGGGAACTGGTGCTGACCTATAAGGTGCGGGTGCTGCGTTGAATTTCGTTTGCGCAAATGCGTCGTCGCGGCCTGGACTCGGCCCGCTCGGGATTTGCGCTAGCCCAAAACCCCCGCCATCGCGCCGGTCAGACAGGTCGATAGCGTGCCGGACACCATGGTCATGGGGGCAAGCCGCACGATCTCGGCCCGCCGTTCCGGGGCCATGGCGACCAGGCCGCCGATCATGATGCCGAGAGACCCGAAATTGGCGAAGCCGGATAGGGCATAGGCCATGATCATGCGCGTGCGCTCGGACAGAGCCTCTGGCCCCAGCTTGCCCATTTCCAGATAGGCCAGAAATTCGTTCAACACGGTCTTGATGCCCATCAGGCTACCGGCCTGGGGGGCCTCGGCCCAGGGCACGCCCATCAGCCAGACCACCGGCGCCATGACCCAGCCGAGCAGGCGCTGCAGGGTCAGCGGCGCCGCGCCCACGTCGGGCAACAGGCCGAGCGCCAGGTTGACCAGGCTGACCAGGGCCACCAGCACGATGATCATGGCGATGATGTTGATCAGCAGTTGCACGCCCTCGCCGGTGCCGCGGGTGATCGCCTCCATGGCGCCGTGGTCGGGCGAGGGGTCGAGGGGCGCTGCCGTATCGGCAGCACCCTCGGGGGTCGGCATCATCAGCCGAGCGATGACCACGGCGGCCGCGGCGTTCATCAAGGACGCCGTCAACAGGTGGCCGGCCGGGTCGGGCAGCACGTCCTGCAGGATGGTGGCGTAAAGCACCAGCACCGTGCCGGCGATGGTCGCCATGCCGGCGGTCATGACCAGGAACAGGTCGGCGGCTGACAGGCGCTTGAGATAGGGGCGGATCAACAAGGGGGCCTCGACCATGCCGACGAACACGTTGGCCGCCGTCGCCACCCCGGCCGCCCCGCTCAGCCCCAGGGTGCGGTTCAAGGCCCAGGCGAAGCCCCGCACCACGGCGGGCAGAATCCGCCAATAGAACAGCAGCGCCGACAGGGCGCTGATGACCAGCACCAGGGGCAGGGCCTGGAAGGCCAGGATGAAGCTGGCGCCCGGAAAGCTTTCCTGGAACGGCAGGGCGCCGCCGCCGACGTAGCCGAACACCACCTTGGTGCCGTCGAGAGTCGCGTCATGCAGCGCCAGCACGGCCCGGTTGGCGGCCAGGAACAGGGCCTTGGCGGGCGGAAAATTGAGCAGCACCAGGGCGATCGCCGCCTGCAGGGCAAGCCCGCCCAGGACGATCCGCAGCGGCAAGGCGTGCTTGAACCCCCCTTGCCACAGTCCCCCAAGACCCCAGGCCAGGCCGACGAAGGCGGCCAGACCGATGATGCTCTGCCAGATCATTGCGGGGTCAAGACTAGCCGCATCCGTTGGCCGGGCAAAGGCGCATGGCCCAAAACCTTGACCCATGACACGGAAGGCCATATCTGGGGGGCATTCCCCGCAGCCGAACCCTGGGTTAAACTGTCGTCATGTCCGTGCTTGAGATCATCGTTGCCCCCGATCCGCGCCTGAAGCGCCGGGCGGAACCCGTCGACAAGGTCGATGACGCGATCCGCAAGATCATGGACGACATGCTGGACACCATGTACGCGGCCAACGGCATCGGCCTGGCCGGCCCGCAGGTCGGCATCCTCAAGCGCATCATCGTGGTCGACGTGTCGCGCGAAGAGGGGGTGCGCGAGCCCCTGCAGATGGCCAATCCGGAAGTGATCTGGGAAAGCGATGACGAACGCAGCTACGAGGAAGGGTGCTTGTCCCTGCCCGACCATTTCGCCGAGGTCATCCGGCCCGAGGCGGTGAAGGTCCGTTATCTCGACCGCGAGAACGAAATCCGCACCATCGACGCCGACGACATCCTGGCGACCTGCATTCAGCACGAGATCGACCATCTGGACGGCGTCCTGTTCGTCGACCATATCTCGTCCCTGAAGCGCAACATGATCATCAGGAAGCTGCAGAAGTTCAAAAAGCTGCAGGCGGAAGAGGCCACGGCCTGACCGTTTCCGCCCCGGCGCTTTACCGCGTCCGTCATGCCCTCTAAAACCCTTCCATGACCGCACTCGATCTCATCTTCATGGGTTCGCCCGATTTCTCGATCCCGGCGCTCCAGGCATTGCTGGATGCGGGCCACCGCGTGTCCTGCGTCTATGCCCAGCCGCCGCGCCCGGCCAACCGGGGCCACAAGGAAACGCCATGCCCGGTCCATGCCTTTGCGCTGGAACAGGGCTTGACCGTGCGCACGCCGAAAAGCTTGAAGGACCCGGCCGACCAGGCGGCCTTCGCGACGTTGAAGGCCGATGCGGCGGTGGTCGTCGCCTACGGTTTGATCCTGCCGCAGGCGGTGCTCGACGCTCCCCGCCTGGGCTGTCTCAACATTCATGCCTCGCTGCTGCCGCGTTGGCGGGGCGCCGCCCCCATTCAGCGCGCCATCCAGGCGGGCGACCATGAGACGGGCGTGACAATCATGCAGATGGACGCGGGCCTCGACACGGGCGACATGCTGTTGACCGGCAAGCTGCCGATCACCGACACGACCACGGCGGGGGCGCTGCACGACGACCTGTCGGCGCTGGGGGCAAAGCTGATCGTGACGGCGCTGGAAGGGCTTGAAGCCGGAACCCTTCCGGCCACGCCGCAGCCCGACGCGGGCGTGACCTACGCGGCCAAGCTGGACAAGGCGGAAGGCCGGCTCGACTGGACCAAGCCGGCGGCGGAGCTTGCCCGCACCGTGCGCGCCTTCGATCCCTGGCCCGGCACCTGGTTCGAAGTCGGCAAGGAGCGCATCAAGGTGCTGGCGGCGGAAGCGGTCGATGGCGATGACGACGTCCAACCCGGCACGGTGCTGGACGATCGCGCGACGATCCAATGCGGCGCCGGCGCTCTTCGGCCGACGCGCCTGCAGCGACCCGGCAAAGGCGCGATGGATGCCGGCGATTTTCTGCGCGGCTTCGACCTGCCGCAAGGAAGCCGGCTTTAACCGCTTCGTATCTTTTTGGCTGAATACAATATTACGTTGCCAGCCAACAGGCGCGTGAGTAATCTCGCGCCGCCGCTCGGCTTCCGGAATGGGGGGAGGCCGATCAAAAGGCCCGGCGGTCCCGATTGTCAGGGACACCCGAGGTATGGCGATTTACGCAGAAATTCTGACCTCGCACAGGTTGGTCGTCGCGTCCTTGTCGGGACGGGTCGATATCGATTCCGTACGTCATGTGATCATCCAGCTTAAAAGCCGGACGGATTTCGTGTGGAATTTCGACCGGATCGTGTTCGTCGATGGGGCCACGGATTTTTCCCGGCTTGATATGGCCGAACTGGCGGCGATCAAAGAGGCCGTCGCCCGCGCTTATTTCTCCGGGTCCGACGCGGCCTTGGCCGCGCCTCCCTACTATCGCTTCGCCCTCGTCTGCGGCGGGGTGATGGAGGGGATCATTGGGAAAATGTTCGCCACGCTGCTGGACGTGGAGGCGACGCCGATGATCGACATGAAGGTATGCCGTTCGGCGGCCGAGGCGCTTTCCTGGCTGGGCCGGGACACCTTGGCGGCGGAAGATGTTCTGAAAATCGCCGGGCGGTGATTTTCGGGCCGGCGTCGTTCAGCCGGCCTTTTTCTGCGCCCCGGCGGCCTGGGCCAGTTGCTCCAGGCCTTCATAGGGTTGGGCGCCGACCAGGCCGTGCAACTGGCCGTCGGGTGCCGCGACGACGAAGGTCGGCACGCCGGTGACGCCGTATTGATGGGACTTGGCCCAGTCGGCATCGACGGCGTCCTTGAAGGTCCGCTCCTCGATCACCTTGCGCGCTTCCGCGACATCCAGGCCGGCGGCCTTGACGATATCCAGGATCACCTCGACGTCGCCGATGTTGCGCTGGTCGACGAAATAGGCTTCGAAGAACTTGTCGTGGATGGCCGCGCCGCCGGGCTGGGTTTCGGCCCATTTGCCGACTTCCTGCGCCAGGCGGGAATTGTAGGTATGGCTGCGGTCCTTGAAGGGCAGGCCCTCGGCCTGCATCAGGCCCTGCATGCGGGCGTTCTTCTGGGCGATTTCCTCGGGCCCCGTGCCGAACATGTCGGCAAGCGTGCGGCCCTCGGCCGGGGTTTCCGGATGCAGCGGGAAATGCACCAGCTTGATGGTGACGTCGTAATTTTCCTTCAGCTGCTTCACCCGGTTGTCGCCCAGGTAGCACCAGGGGCAGACGTAATCGGAGAACACTTCCAGGGTGATCGGATCGGCCATCGGGGGTATTCCTTGTGTTGCGGATGTGACGTCAATTTAGGGTGCCCATGCCGGAATTCAAACAATGAACGGTTCACATGGCTGTTACGTCTATGTCCTCGGCACCGGGGACGGCGCGGTCGCCCGCACCTATGTCGGCTGGTCGACGGATGTGACCGCTCGGCTGGAGGCCCATAATTCGGGCAAGGGGGCGAAGTCCACGCGGGGCCGCACTTGGCGGATCCTGTATGTGGAACGCTACCGCACGCGGGGCGAGGCCATGTCGCGGGAATGGCATCTGAAGCGCGACCGGAAGTTCCGCCGCGCCTTGCTGGACGGCGCGATCCCGGTGTGAGCGGAATCGCGGGACCCGGTTAGACCAGCCGGATGTCGGCGCCGTTGCCGTAGCTGCCTTGGATCAGGGACGTGGCATGGCGCACCATGTCGGCCCCTTCGTGGCGGCGGATGACGAAGGCGTTGCGGCCCGCGTCCGGCGCATGGCTGACGAAGTTGTGCAGGCCATAGGTGATGAGAAAGGTTTGTTCGGTTGTCATAAAAGATTTCCTAATTGGAGATTTGGCCGGAAGCGCTGCACAGGGCGACTGCCCCGGCGCGGGCCGGCAGTGATTGGTGTTGGTGTGGGGAGGTGGTCCCGCTGGGGGGCGGCGCTCGGAGGGCGGCCGTTCCCTGTCGGCGTTATTCGGAAGATGCAGTCCCGAGCGGCGCGGAATCAGCGGCCGGCTGGTCGGCGTCCGTAGACGTTCCCGCCTTTGCGGCTTCTTTCGCGGCGGCGCGTTCGGCCTTCTTGGCGGCCTTCAGGCGTTCACGTTCTTTGCGTTCGAAATCGTAATTTGGCTTGCGGGCCATCTTTGTCTCTCATGATGGAAGCGGGTCAGAATGCCCTTGCGGGCAGCCGACGAAACCAGGGCCGGGAAAGGATCGGCCGAAGCGGACCCCTTCCCGTAACCCGGCGTCGTTCTGATTAATCGGCGAGCGACAGATTCTCGGCGGCAGTCTTGCCGTTCTGGCCGGCGGTCAGGTCGTAGGTGACCTTCTGGCCTTCCTTGAGGGTGCTCAGGCCGGCGCGCTCGACGGCGGAAATGTGCACGAAGGCGTCCTTGGAACCGTCTTCCGGTTCGATGAAGCCATAGCCTTTGTCGGCGTTGAAAAACTTAACGGTACCTGTGGTCATGTTTGATGTCCTCTAACAGGAGTATGGGTGCCGTACGACGCCTCATGCGTCGAACAGCCGGGATAACGCTCGCATTGTCAGGGGATCACGAAGATGACCGGCGTACCGATCTTTCAAATCACGAAAACAAAATGCAACTCGCTGGACGTGACCCTAATGGGGAGGCTGCCGGAAGTCAAACGAATAAAATAATAACGCCGGATAGGCGTAAAAATTATTGAAGAATTCTGTCGTTGCGGCACGAACTTGAGAAATAAAACATTCAAAATAACTGATAAGCATAAAATAGATGTCCAATCCGTTTTTTGCTTATTTTTCCTCGGTATTTTTCCGCGCCGCCGCCGCAAGCAGCTCGTAGGACCGTCGCCGGTCGGCCTGATGATAGGTCCAGGTCAGCACGACGACTTCGTCGATGCCGTAGGCCTGTGCCCGCCCGGACAGTTCGCTCAATACCTGATCGCCGATGCCGATGATGGCGCGCTCCCGATACCTGGCGAGCCAGGCCTGTTCCGGCGCCGTGTAGTCGTAGCCGGCTAGTGTCTCGGGCGATTCCATGGGCCCGCGCCGACCCGTCTCGCGCATCAGCCGGGCATGGGCGCGCGACGTGAACAGGCGTTCGGCCTCTTCCTCGGTGTCGGCCGCGAGCGCCCAAATGCACACATTGGCCTGGGGCTCCGGATGGCGTTCCGACGGCTGATAGCGTTCGCGGTAGAGATCCAGCGCGCGCTCGACCCCATGGCCGTCGGTGATGAAGTGCGCGAAGCAATAGGGAATGCCGAAGTGCGCCGCGACCTGGGCGCCGAAGTCGGAAGTGCCGAGCATCCAGACTTCCGGCGAGCCGGGAAACATGGGATGGGCCTCGACGCCGCGGAAGGGATGGCCCTCGATCAGGTCCTGCCCGGACACCCAGGCCATCAGGTCGCGCACGTTGGCGGGAAAGTGGTCGGCGTCCTCGGCCGCGTTGGGGTTGAGCGCCAGCGCCGTCTTGCCGTCGGACCCGGGGGCCCGGCCCAAACCCAGATCGATGCGCCCGGGGGCGATGGCTTCCAGCACGCGGAACTGTTCGGCCACTTTCAGCGGCGCGTAATGGGGCAGCATGACCCCGGCCGAGCCGATGCGGATGCGGTCCGTCGATTGGGCGATGGCGGCCATGACGATTTCCGGCGCCGTGCCGACGATGGACGGGTGGTCGTGATGTTCCGACACCCAGAACCGGGCATAGCCCAGGTCCTCGCAATGCTTGGCCAAGTCGATGGTGTCGCGGATCGCCTGATCCGGAGACTGGCCCCGGGCGGCGGTGGATTGGTCGAGGACGGAAAGTTTGAGCATGAGCGGGGGCGGGGCGCGACGGGCGCGGTCCGCCTATTCCAAGGCCGCCAGCATGGGTGCTGAATCTTCGATCATCTGGATGCGATCCATGCCCTGCTTCATTTCCGTCATGATGAATTCGGCGCGCCGGCCGGGGCCGCCGACTTCCATGTTGGGGAACAGGTTGGACCAGGCGTCCATCTTCACCGACAGCGCGCAGAGCACCCCGCCGATGGTCGTGTGATAACCGCGGATCACGGCCTCGACCCGGCGGAAGCGTTCGGCGGAAATGTTGTCCCACATGTGCTTGGTGCCGCGTTCGAAGTTCTCGAACCGGCCGGTGATGGCAGCCATCAGTTCGTTGATGGTGGTCGTCATCATGTCCATGGTCTGCATCAGCGAGGGATTGTTCTTCATCGCGAAGTTTTCACGCAGGAGGTCCATGGTATCCAGGAACTCGGTGATCGTCGGCTCGATGTCGTCCAGCACGTTCTTGTAGTAGCTGAGCGACAGGAAAATGTCGCCGTAGTCCTCGATGAACTTGGGCAGATCCTCGATCTTGATGTTCAGCTTCTGCGCCATCAGCTTCAGTTTCTCGAGCGCCTTTTTCTTGTCGGGAGAGCGGAACAGCCGGACCACGTCCTGGAAATTCTTCACATCGACGTCGTCGCCGCCGTAGATCTGGCCGATCAAGGGGCCGGTGAATTCCCGCATGTACTCCGTCAGTTCGCCGCTCTTGGCTTCGGACAGCTTCAGGTATTCGACGTTGTTGACCTCGATGCCCAGGTCGCGGAGCGAGATGCGCAGGGAATAGACATCGTAGCTCGGCAGATCGCCCAGTTTCTTCATCAGGATCATGTCGGGATGGCGGAAGCCGTCGGCCCAGCCGAACTCCGCCGGCAGGGCGTCGATCGACACCTGGCCCGACCCCGTGTCCTTGTCGGAAAAGATTTCCACCATGCTTTCAAAGCGCGCGTTCTTGATCAGGCGGGCGCGGCGCAGGGGGGCGGTCTTGATCGGCAGCATCACCAACGGCAGGGTGTGCAGCGAATCGCGATCCTCGTCGTCGATCTCCTTATCGAGATTGAGATCGCCGAAGGTAAATGCCTTGTCTTCGCTCAATGCTTGGTCCTCACCGCGCGCCTACTTGGCCCACTCGATGGTTTCGATTTTGGGCGCGTTCGCTTGAATCTCGCGGACCTTCTCGATCCCTTGTTTCATTTCGGACATGATGAACTCGCCCCGCTTGATCGGCCCGCCCACGGTCGGCGACGGGAATCGATCGGCGAAGGCATTCATCTTCACGGTCAGCGCACACAGGCAGCCGCCGATGGTGGTGTGGTATTCCTCGACGAATTTCTTGACCGTCTTGAAGCGGTCGGCGGTCAGGTCTTCCCACATGCCGTTGGTGTAGCGGTCAAAGGTTTCGAAGCGGCCCGAGATCGCGGCCATCAATTCGTTGATCGCCCCTTCGATCTGGTCGCAGGTGTTCATCATGTTGACGTTGGTTCTCAGTTGGAAATTGTCGCGGATCTCGTCCATGGAGTTCATGAACTCGTCGATGATCGGCTCCAGCGCATCCAGGCATTGGCGGAAGTAGGACAGGGACAGGAACACGTCGCCATAGTCTTCCAGGAACTTGGGCACGTCGCGCATCTTGATGCGCAGCTTCTGCGCCATCTGGTCCAGCTTCTTGCGCACCATTTCCACGTCCGGGCTTTCGAACAGTTTGACCATGTCGTCGAAGGTCTGAATGTTCAGGTCATCCTTGCCGTAGATTTCCTGAATCAGCGGGCGTGTGAACTGGGTCATGTAGGCCGTCAGCTCGGACACCTTGTGGTCCGACAGCTTCAGGTCCTCGATGGCATTCACCTCGATCCCTTCCTGGCGGAACAGGATGCGCAGGGAGTAGACGTCGTAGCTGGGCAGCGGCGCCAGCTTGCGCAGCATGACAAGGTCCGGATGGCGCTTGCGGCCCTTGCCCGACCAGCCGTAATCCTTGGCCAATTCCTCGACATCCATCTGGCCGGAGCCGATGCCCTGGCCCTGGAACAATTCGACGACGCTGTTGAGGCGCGCGTTCTTGATCAGCCGCGCGCGGTGCAGCGATGGCGTTTGAAACGGCAGGATGGACAGGGGCAGGATATGCAACGCGTCGCGGTCTTCGTCGCGCTGCGTCGAGGGCACGCCGGACGGTTCGGCGGGATCGGGAAAATCTTGATCTTTCGCGGCGTCGGTCATGGATGCCTGCCCAGGTTCAAATCCTTCGGCCGGATCGGCCTTTAGACTTCTATTGTCCGTTAAAATACCTATTTTAAACAACTTTTATAGCATCAATTAATCCGGTGGAGCCAATAGCCCCTTGCCGGTTCGGCAAGGCAGGGTAGAAAGCATGGCGCGATATCGACTAAAACTGGAGTACGACGGGCGCGGTTTCGTCGGCTGGCAGCGCCAAGACAACGGATTGGGTGTGCAGGAAGCGGTGGAGGATGCGGTCCATGCCTTCACCGGTGAACACGCCCCGTTGTTCGCCGCCGGGCGCACGGATGCGGGCGTCCATGCCCTGGGCCAGGTCGCCCATGTCGACCTGCAAAAGGACTGGCCCGCCGATACGGTGCGCAATGCGCTGAATTTCCATCTCAAGGCCCATGCGATCAGCATTCTCAGCGCCGAGGCCGTGGACAAGGACTTTCACGCCCGGTTCTCTGCCGTTTCCCGCAGCTATCTGTACCGCGTGCTCAACCGCCGTTCGCCGCCGGCCCTGGACCAGGGTATGGTATGGTGGGTGCCGGTGCCGCTGGACGTCGACGCCATGGCGACGGCGGCCCGGGTGCTGATCGGCCATCACGATTTCACCAGCTTTCGCGCCACCCATTGCCAGGCCAATTCGCCGCTCAAGACCCTGGACGTCTTGGACGTGTCCCGGGCCGGCGAGGAAATCCATTTCCGTGTCCATGCCCGCTCGTTCCTGCATCATCAGGTGCGCAACATGGTCGGCAGCCTGAAATGGGTGGGAGAAGGCCGCTGGACCGACCGTGACCTGAAAGCGGCGCTCGACGCCCGCGACCGCGCCGCCGGCGGGCCCACGGCACCGGCGGACGGCCTCTATCTGACCGACGTGGGGTACTGACGGCCGGCCGGGAATTTGGCCCCGGCCATGGTGCAGGGCGGCCAATCGGCGTATATTCAACAAATGGACAAGCAAATTCCCCTGTCCCTGAAGGCGTCGGAAGACGGCGCCGAGGGCGCGCAATCCGCCGATCCGGCGACCCGTGAACCTGCGCTGAAGGATCAGCCGGTGATCGGCTATCTCGCGGTGATCTGCGGGGTGTTCGCCATTTTCGCCTGGGGCATCGTGTTCGTGCCCATGGGCCTGGCCTTTTCCGTGGCCGCCCTGATCGCGGGGCAGGGGGCCTGGGGCTTCTCCGGCTTGGTGCTGTCGGTGATCGGGCTGATGACCTCGCCGACCTTGCTGGCCCTGTTGGGCATGGGGGCGGTCGCCGCGTTCTTCGGGATCGGCTGACGTTTCCGCCCTATTGGGCGAAATACCGCTTCAGAACCTCTTCATAGATGCGGGCCAGATCACGGATTTCCGTGACCAGGGCGTTCTCGTTCATCTTATGCGCCGTTTCGTTGATCAGGCCGAACTCGACGACCGGGCAATGGTCCTTGATGAACCGCGCGTCCGACGTGCCGCCGGTGGTGCTCAGTTCCGGATCCTGGCCGGTGACGGCCTTAACCGCCCCCGCGACCACGTCGCTCAGCAACCCCGGCGGGGTCAGGAAGGATTCCCCGGACACGGAAATGTCCAGGTCGTAGGACCCTTGCGTTTCGCCGGCCATGACGGCGGCGCAGCGCTCTTTGATCAGTTTCGTCAGGCTCGCACCCGAATGCATGTCGTTGAAGCGGATGTTGATGCGGGCGGTCGCCTGGGCCGGGATCAGGTTGGTCGTCGCGTTGCCGACATCGACGGTGGTGATTTCCAGGTTGGTCGCCGGGAAATGGTCGTTGCCGTGATCGAGCGGGTCGTCGTTCAGCGCCGACAGCATCTTCAGCAGCTTGGGCACCGGATTGTCGGCCAGATGCGGATAGGCGACATGCCCCTGCGCCCCGGTCACGGTGATCGTGCAGTTGAGCGATCCGCGCCGGCCGATCTTCACCATGTCGCCCAGGACGTTCACGTTGGTCGGCTCGCCGACCAGGCAGGCGTCGATCTTTTCGCCCTGCGCCGCGAGCCAGCCCAGCATCTTGGGCGTGCCGTTGATCGCGGGGCCTTCCTCGTCGCCGGTAATCAGGAAACTGATGGAGCCTTTCGGGTATCCGTTCGATTTCAGAAAGGCGTCCGTTCCCGCGACCATGGCGGCGATGGCGCATTTCATGTCCGCCGCCCCCCGGCCGTACAGCCGCCCGTCGCGGATTTCCGGCTGGAACGGGTCCGACGCCCAGCCCGCCGCATCGCCCGGCGGGACAACGTCCGTATGGCCCGCGAAACAGAAATTGGGGCCCTCGGTGCCGAGCCGCGCATACAGATTGTCCACGTCCGGCGTGCCGTCCTGGGAAAAGGGCAGGCGATGGCAGGTGAAGCCCAGGGCCTCCAGCCGCGCCTGCAGCAGGTCGAGCGCCCCGCCCTCCAACGGCGTAACGGAGGGGCAGCGGATCAGGGCTTCGGACAGGTCGATGACGTCGGTCGTGGTCATGGCGGTCATGGCGCGGTTAGTCGCGCAGCAGCTCGTTGATGGAGGTCTTGGAGCGGGTCTTCTCGTCCACGGTCTTGAGGATCACCGCGCAATAGAGCGACGGCTGGCCTTCCTTGCCCGGCAGCGAGCCCGGCACGACGACCGAATAGGGCGGCACGCGGCCGTAATGAACCTTACCCGTTTCCCGTTCGACGATCTTGGTCGACTGGCCGATGAACACACCCATGGAAATGACCGAGCCTTCGCCGACGACGACGCCTTCGACCACTTCGGAGCGCGCCCCGACGAAGCAGTTGTCCTCGATGATCACGGGGCCGGCCTGCAGGGGCTCGAGCACGCCGCCGATCCCGGCACCGCCGGAAATGTGGCAATGCTTGCCGATCTGGGCGCAGGACCCGACCGTGGCCCAGGTATCGACCATGGTGCCTTCGTCCACATAGGCACCCAGGTTGACGAAGCTCGGCATCAGCACCACGCCCGGCGCGATATAGGCGGAGCGGCGCACGATGCAGTTCGGCACGGCGCGGAAGCCGGCGGTTTTGAAATCGTCGGCGGACATGCCTTCGAACTTGCTGGGCACCTTGTCCCACCAGGTCGAGCCGCCGGGGCCGCCGGAAATCGGCGCCATGTCGTTGAGCCGGAAGGACAGCAGCACGGCCTTCTTCAGCCACTGGTGCACGGTCCATTCACCGCCGGTCTTTTCCGCGACGCGGGCCTGGCCCTTGTCCAGCAGGTCCAGCGTCGCCTCGATGGCGTCGCGGGTTTCCCCCGTGGTCGCGGGCGTAATGGCGTCGCGGCCGTCCCAGGCGGCGTCGATGGCGGCTTGCAGGTCTGTGGTCATGGCGAAATCCCGGTTTCTCTGGATGAATTGGTCGAAAATGGCCCCGGAAGATGAAACAGGCCCCCCCACAAGTCAAGGCGGACCCGTCCGGGCGGGGCGGGTGGCTCACGCGTTGGCGGCGACGTCTTCCAGCCAGCCGACCAGATCGTCGACCACATGGTGGATATGGCCGCCGTCGGCGCCGTCGTTGGCCCAGGTCACGCCCGTGGTGCCCTCCGGGCGGACCCAGACGGTGGTCATGCCCAGGGCGAAGGCCGGGGCCAGGTTGCGGGCCATGTCCTCGACCATGACCGCGCGGGTCGGGTCGATGCCGTGGGCGTCCGCCATCTTGACGTAGACATGGGGGGCCGGTTTGGGCTCGTAGTCGGAGGCGACGATGTCGAACACGGCCTCGAAATGATGGCGCACGCCCAGTTTGTCCATGACCCGTTCTGCATGGGGCACGTCGCCGTTGGTGAAGATGATCTTGCGCCCGGGCAGCTTTTCCAGCGCCGCGTCCAGGCGCGGCGACGGGTCGACCGGATCGAGGTCGATATCGTGCACGGCGTTCATGAAGGCCACGGGATCGACGCCGTGCAGGGTCATCAGGCCGCGCATGGTCGTGCCGTGTTCGCGGAAATAGGTTTTCTGCAGGGCCCGCGCCTGTTCCAGCGGCAGGTCGAACAGCCCGGCCACATAGCGCGTGATGTTCCAATCGACCTGATCGAACAGGCGGCAGGACGCCGGGTAGAGCGTGTTGTCCAGGTCGAACACCCAGCAATCGGCGGCGGCCATGCTGTCGAGGGGCGGTTTTGACGCCGCCGGCGGGACGGTCGGGGTTTGGTCTTCACTCATGCCTCTTTATAGGATACCGGCGGCCCGGACGTGCAATGGTCTTTTCGCGGCAGGTGTGTGACGCAGGCCGCTTGGCTATCGGCACCGGTCGGGTAATATTCCCCCCGACGGTCGGAAGACGGCCCGAGGAGGAGAACGCCTAAGTGTCCACCCAATACGGCAAGGAAGCGGAACTGGCCCGCAACGGCAAGCTGGAAGAGCGCCGCCGGCTGGCCGCTTCCATGACCACCAAGCCTGAAATTCTTTATTACATGGCCAAGGACGGCGATCCCGACGTGCGCAAGGCCCTGGCGGGCAACCCGGCGACGCCGACCCCGGCCGACGCCCTGTTGGCCGAGGATGCCGACCCGGAAGTGCGCGCCACCCTGGGCCAGAAGATATCCCAGATGATGCCGGAGCTGACGGACAAGCAGAAAACCAAGGTCCGGCGCTGGGCGACGGACACGTTGGAGGACATGTCGCGGGATCAGGCGCTCCGCGTGCGCCACGTGTTGGCGGAAACGCTGAAGGAAATGACCTCGGCCCCGCCGGCGGTGATCCGCCAGTTGGCCCGCGACACGGATGCCATGGTCGCCAACCCGGTGATCGAGTTCTCGCCCGTGCTGACCGACAAGGATCTGGCGACCATCATCGCCGAGGGGGCGAATACCGCGCGCCTCAAGGCCGTGGCCCGGCGTAAGGCGGTGTCCGAGGCCGTGTCCGACGCGATCGTCGAAACCGGCGATGTGGAAGCGACGGCGGAACTGCTGAAAAACCCGGGGGCGCAGATTTCCGAAGGCACCCTGGACAAGATCGTCGACCGTGCGGAAGACCATCCGGAACTGCACGAACCCCTGGTTGCCCGCCCGGGTCTGTCCGACAAGGCGGCCAAGCGGCTGGCCGAGTATGTCGCCGACAGCCTGTTGGATACCCTGCTGGCGCGCAAGGACATCTCGCCGGACCTGGCCGAACAGGTGCGCGCCGTGGTCATGGCGCGGCTGGCCGCCGGGGACGGGCCGTCGCCCGAGGCCATGGCCGCTGACCCCGGCGGGGCCAATGGCGCCGGCGCTGGGGCGTTGGAGCCGGAGCCCGACCGCCTGACCCGCGACGAGGCCCTGGAGCTGGCGCGCGACATGAACAAGAAAGGCCAGTTGACCGAAGGCGTGATTTACGACGCCATCGGGCGTAAGGACCGCAACATGGCGATCGCCGCGCTGGCCGTGCTGTCCGACACCAAGATGGCGGCGGTGGTCAAGGCTTTCGCCACCAATTCGGCCAAGGGCATCGTCGCCCTGGTGTGGGAAGCGGGCTGTTCGCCCAAGCTGGCGGTCGACCTGCAGCAGGGGCTCGGCAACGTCGCCCCGGTCGAAATCATCCGCCCGTCGTCCCGCGCCGCCTACGGCCTGTCGGAAGCGGAAATGTCCTGGCAGCTGGAATTCCTGCGCGACATGGCGTGACCGCCTAGTCCCGCCCGTAATGCGTGGTCAGGTAGTCGAGCACCCGCTTGCGCTGGTCCGGTTCCAGCGGGTCCATTTCCTGTTCGGCGACCATCCATTTCAGAACTTCGTCCCAGGACTCCCGGTCAAGCCCCTGTTGCTTGACGATGGCCAGCGAATGGCAGGATTGGCAGACGTAGAAGACATCTTCCCGGCCGGGCCCTTCGGGCAGGCCTTGCCATTCGTCTTCGGTCTCCGCTGATGGCGCGGCGGCGACGGTGGTCGGTTGCGGGGCGGGTTCGGTGGCCGACGCGGGCGGGGAGAAGGCTCCCCACCCGGTCAGCACGACCGCGGTAAGCGCGGCGCGTAGGATCGTGATGTTCATGCTTTAGGACGCGTAGACCGATACCCGGTGCATGGCATTATTGCAGTATCCCTTGGGATTCCAGGCAACGGCGAACGGCTGGCTGCGGCCCTTGTCGTCCACGGCGCGGGCCCAGATTTCATAATAGCCTTCCTGCGGCAGATTGACGGTCTGGGTGAAGCGCTGCCAGGCGAAGGGATTGGCCGGATCGGCCAGATTGGTCTTGATCCAGGTCGCGCCGAAGTCGATGGAGACCTCGACCGAAGACACCTTGCCTTCACCGACCCAGGCATGGCCGCGCACCTGAACCGAGCGTTCGCCCTTCGGCAGCTTGACGCCCGTCTCCGGGAAGGTGATCAGCGATTTCACGGGCATCGCCTCGATGAACACCATCTTTTTCTTGTCGACCTTTTCGCCGGGGGCCACGGGATGCGGCGGCAGGCGGTAGGCGTCGCCGGTCATCTTGGGGCCGTCATGGACCACGTCGCGCAGTTCCATGCGGTTGAACCATTTGTGCGACACCGACCCCGGCCATCCCGGAATGATCAGGCGCAGCGGCGCCCCGTTCATCGGGTGGATGGCCTCGCCGTTCATGGCCCAGGCGATCATGTTGTTTTCATCCATCGCCTTGGCGATGGGCACGCCGCGCGAGATCGGCAGCTTGCCTTCCTTGCCCGAGAGATGCGTGTCGGCGCCGAAGTGCGCCGTATAGATGGCTTCTTTCTTGACGCCCGCGGCCTTCAGCACGTCGATCAGGCGCACGCCCGTCCACTCGGCGCAGCCGACGGCGCCCAGGCTCCACTGGTTGCCCTTGGCCTTGGGATCGAAGAAGGCGCGGCCATTGCCGCCGCATTCAAGCCAGATCTTGCGGGTGACCGTCGGGAATTTGGCTTTCAGGTCGGCGATGGACAGCTTCAGCGGCGTATCGACGAAACCGTCGATGGTCAGGGTCCAGTTGTCCGGGCTCATGTCGTCGGGCAACAGGCCGTTGTTGCGGATGAAATGACGGGCGGTCGGCGTGACGTCGTCGTCGAGCAGATGCGCCGGTGTTTCCGCGTTGACCGGCCGGTCGTTGAGGATGGTCAGGCCGTCCTTGCCGTCAATCTTCAGCGGCGTGGCGGCCAGGGCTTCGGGAATGAAGCCGGCCGGCATGTTGCGGTGGAACGGGATGGCGGCGCCGATCAGCGCCCCCATGGTCGCAAGGCCGGCCCCTTTCAGAAAGCCGCGGCGGTCGCCGTGCGCGACCCGGCCGAACACGATGTCGTCGGCTTTGTCCGGATCGTCCGCGTAAAGCTGGAAAAGGTCGGTTTCCGTCCCGCCGTCCTGCGGCAGGTCGTTCGGTGAATTGTCCTTTGGCATTGTGCTTCCCCAATCTGATTGGTTCGTTGCGGCCGGTTTTATGTGCTTCGGCCTCGACAGAAGGAAACGCACGGGCAGTGCCTATTATTCCGGGACGGGGGATGTTTTTTTGCCTGGCCGCGGCGGGCCGGGGCGGCGGCGGGAACCGCTCAGGCGTTGCAGGGCGCGCTGCGGTCCCGGCTTTGCCGAAGGGCGGTCCGGGTCTCGGCATCGAACGGCGCATGGCGGCGGCTGCCGGCCTGCACGGTTTCCGCCAGCAGGGCGAACCGGCGGCTTTCCATGCCGTCGGACAGCAAGAGGTAATCGAGCCCGCCGACCTGCCAGCCGTAAGCTTCCTGACCTTCCCGGCGGAACGGCCGCAGTGCCGCGATCAGGCCGCCCTGGGAGGGAAACACCAAGAGGCTGACCTTGCAGCCCCGCGATCCCCGGTATCCGGTCAGCAGGGCCTGCGCGCCGTCCCCAAGGGGGCGGACCTCGGAATGGATCAGGGTCAGGCGGGAGGCGCTCAGGTCGGGCACATAGGCCTCGGCCAGCGCCCCGGCATGACGTGCGGGGACGAAAGGACGGGTCCTTTCCTGTTCGGCCGGCCAGGCGCGATGCGCCCGCCAGGCATCGGCCAGCCAGGCCGCCTGCGTGCCCGCAGTATCCATGCCCGACAGCAACGCGGCGCCGCCCAGGAACAACAGGAACGCGGCGGCGGCGGCGGCCGCGGGGAGAGTGCGGCGGCGCCGCCGCGGCTGCGGTAAGGCGATGTCCGGCGTTTCCATGCTCTGCGTCACGACAAGGCGCAGACGGCTGAGGGCGGCGACCTCATGGGCCAGCGCCGGGTCGTCGGCCACGGCGCGTGCGACTTCGGCCGCCTCGGCGGCGTCCAGTTCGCCATCCACATAGGCGTTCAGAAGATCGAAGGTTATCGCTCGGTCGCGCATCGCAGTCCTTTGTTCTTTCCTTGCTTTTCGTTGATCAGGGGGGAGGGCGTCAATTGTTGTTCCGCTTCCGTTTGACCGGCAGTTCGTGGACGTTGCTGGCGCCGACGGCGTCAAGCAGGGCCCGCCGGGCCCGGCTGATGCGGCTCATGACCGTGCCGACGGGAATATCCAACAAGGCCGCTGCCTCGGCGTAGCTCAACCCCACGATGTCGATCAGGGCGATGATCTCGCGCTGCGGGCGCGGCAGTTTCGTCATCTCCATCTTCACGGTCAAGGCAGTGATGAAACGCTCGTCCCCCTGCCAAAATTCCGCGCCCGGCGGATTTTTCTCGCCTTCCGCCTCGGCATGGGCGTCGCGCGTGCGCCGCCGGCGAATCTGGTCGAAAAACGCGTTGCGCAGGATGCGGAACAGCCAGGCCCGAAAGGCGGCTTCGTCCGTCGGCACGTTGCGTGCGGACAGGGCGCGAAGTGCGCAGTCCTGCACCAGATCCTCCGCCTGATGGCGGTCACCGGCCAGGCTCAGCGCATAGCCGAACAGCCGGGGCAGGTAATTGGAAATGCGTGTCCGCGTCGCCACCGTCGCCGTCCCTCCCAAGAGGGGAAAGCATTGCGCAAAGCGGCGCGGGGGGCAAGGGGCCGGCAGGACGCCTTAATCGGGAAGGATGATCGTGCCGGCGCCGTGTTCGGTGAACAGTTCCACCAGCACCGCATGGGGTACGCGGCCGTCGGAGATGACGGCCCCGCCGACGCCGGATTCCACGGCGTCGATGCAGGTTTCGACCTTGGGGATCATGCCGCCGGAAATGGTGCCGTCGGCGATCGCCTTGCGGGCGGCGGACACTTTCAGTTCGGGGATCAGATTGCCGCCGCCGTCGAGCACGCCGGACACGTCGGTCAGCATGATCAGGCGCTTGGCGTGGGTGGCGCCGGCGATGGCGCCGGCCGCCGTGTCGGCGTTGATGTTCAGGGTCTCGCCCTTGGGGCCCATGCCGATGGGGGCGATCACCGGGGTGATGTCCGATTCCTCGAAGGCTTCCAGGACGTGGGGGTTGATTTCCCGGGGTTCGCCGACCAGGCCGAGATCGAGAATGCGCTCGATGTTGCTTTCCGGGTCCTTCTTGGTGCGGCGCAGCTTGTCGGCCTTGATCAGGTTGCCGTCCTTGCCGCACAGGCCCACGGCCATGCCGCCGGCCGCGTTGATGCGGGTGACGATTTCCTTGTTGATGGATCCGGCCAGGACCATTTCGACGACCTTCACCGTGTCCTCGTCGGTCACGCGCAGGCCGTCGACGAATTTGCTTTCGATGGCCAGCCGTTCCAGCATGGCGCCGATCTGCGGCCCGCCGCCGTGGACGACGACCGGGTTGCTGCCGCACTGGCGCAACAGCACCACGTCGCGGGCGAACACATTGGCCATTTCCTCGTCGCCCATGGCATGGCCGCCGTATTTGATGACCACGGTCTGTCCCGAGTAGCGGCGCATGTAGGGCAGCGCTTCGGACAGCACGTTGGCCTGGGTCAGCCATTTTTCGGCGATGGTGCGTTTGTTGTCGGTCATGGAGCGGGAACCTAATTCATAATCCAGGGCATTTGAAGCGTTCGTAACCGTTTAGACCGCTTCAGCGGGCAATGCCAGCGCTGCAAGTTCGGCGCGCAGTTCCTCGATGCCGCGGCTTTTGAAGGAGCTTGTCCGCATGATCACCGGATGGGCGGCCGTGTGCTTGGTCAGTTCCTGGCCGATGCGTTCGACCAGCTTGTCCAGCTCGTCGTCCTTTACCTTGTCGCATTTGGTCAGGACGATCTGATAGGCCTGGGCGGCGGCGTCGAGCATGGCCATGACCTCGCGGTCGGTCGGCTTGAGCCCGTGGCGGGCGTCGATCAGCACGCAGGTCCGGCGCAGTTCCTGGCGGCCCTTGAGGTAGGAATTGACCAGCTTGGTCCAGTTCATGACCTCGCCCTTGGGCGCCTTGGCATAGCCGTAGCCGGGCAGGTCGGCCAGCATCAGCCGCTTGCCCAGATCGAAGAAGTTGATCTGCTGCGTGCGTCCCGGCGTGTTGGACGTGCGGGCCAGGTCCTTGCGCCCGGTCAGCGCGTTGATCAGCGACGACTTGCCGACGTTGGAACGTCCGGCAAAGGCGATTTCCGGCAGCGGGCTGTCGGGCACCTGGGCCAGACCGGCGGCGCCCAGAAGGAACGTCGCTTCCTTGGCGAACAGAAGCCGCCCGTTTTCCAACCGGGTTTCGTCGGCTTCGGCCCCGGAATCCACGCCGGGCGTAATGTCTCCCGGCTCTGTCATGGATGGATGCTCCTAATGCGAGGGGATCAGGCCTTAACGCCCATGCGGCGCATGATGACCCATTGCTGGGTAATGGACAGCAGGTTGTTCCAGGTCCAGTAGATCACCAGGCCGGCCGGGAAATTGGCCAGCAGGAAGGTGAACACGACGGGCAGGAACATCATGATCTTGGCCTGGGTCGGGTCCGTCGGCTGCGGGTTCAGCTTCTGCTGCAGGTACATGGAAATGCCCATCAGCAGCGGCCACACGCCCAGGTGCAGCATTTCCGGCGGGGTCCAGGCGATGGCGCCGAACAGGTTGAAGATGTTGGTCGGATCGGGGGCCGACAGATCCTGAATCCAGCCAAAGAACGGCGCGTGGCGCATTTCGATGGTCACGAACAGAACCTTGTAGAGCGCGAAGAACACGGGAATCTGCAACAGGATCGGCAGACAGCCCGCCGCCGGGTTGGTGCCCTCGCGCTTGTACAGCGCCATCATTTCCTCGTTCAGCTTGACCTTGTCGTCGCCGAAGCGTTCGCGCAGCTTGACCATCTCCGGCTGCAGCTTCTTCATCTTGCTCATGCTCTCGTAGGACTTGTTGGCAAGCGGGAAGAAGGCGAGCTTGAGGCCCACGGTCAGCAGCAGGATGGCGACGCCCAGGTTGCCGACGTGGGTTTCCAGCCACAGCAGGCCGTAGAAGATGGGCCGCGTCAGGAAATAGAACCAGCCCCAGTCGATGGCCAGATCGAAGCGCTCGATGCCCAGGCTTTCCTCGTACCCGTCGAGAATCCGGACCTGCTTGGCGCCGGCGAACATCCGGTTTTCCGCGCTGTTCGATCCGCCCGGGGCGACCGTCACGCCGGTGCCGAGGAAGTCGACCTGATAGGTGTCGACCACGCCGGCCTTGCGATAGACGTAGCGCTTGGTGACTTCGGCGTCCTTGTTGGGGACCAGGGCGGTCAGCCAGTACTTGTCGGTGATGCCGATCCAGCCGCCCTTGCCGGTGTTGGTTTCCAGCTTCTGTTCCTGAAGGTCGTCATAGTCGACTTCCTTCAATTCACCCTCGTTCACGCCCAGCATGCCTTCGTGCAGGATGTAGAAGCCCGAGGTCTCGGGCGTGCCCTGGCGGGAAATCAGGCCGTAGGGGAACAGTTCGACCGTGCCCGTGCCCTTGTTGACGACGGACTGGGTGATCTTGAACATGAAGTTCGTGTCGATCTCGTAGATGCGCGAGAACACCAGGCCTTCGCCGTTGTCCCAGGACAGGGTGACCGGCGTTTCCGGGGTCAGGGTGCGGGACGAGGCGGTCCATACCGTATCGGCGTCGGGCACCTTGGCGGTCTTTCCGCCATCCTTGGCGGCGGCGGCGATCCAGCCGAATTCGGCGAAATAGGCATTGCTGACGCCGCGCGGGTTGAGCAGCGTGATCGCCTCGCTGTCCTTGTCCAGGGTTTCGCGATAGTTGGCCAGCGTCAGGTCGTCGATGCGCCCGCCCTTCAGGGTGATCGATCCCCGGAGACGCGGCGTTTCAATGGTAACGCGGGGGGTGGCGGCCAGAATCTCGGTGCGGGACACCTGCGGCGCCATGTCGGGGCCCTTGCCGGCGGTCGCGCCCGGTGCCTGGGGCGGCACGGCCAGGGCGTCGCTCGGCGCGGCGGGGGCCTGACCG
>PALN01000070.1 GCA_002706405.1 Rhodospirillaceae bacterium
CCCAGGTCAATATCGCCTATGCCCTGCGTGAACTGGGGCGCCTGGATGATGCGCTCGACGCTTCCCGCAAGGCCATCGCCCTCGCCCCCGATTACGACAAGGCCCGGGTCAACCTGGGCGATCTGCTGTTGGAAATGGGCCGCCCCGACGACGCCGTGGCCGAAACGGCGGGTTTTCTGGCGATCCATCCGGGCAATACCTCGGCCCTGGCGTTTCAGGCCATCGCCCTGAACGAAGCCGGCGACCGGGCCGGCGCGGCCCAGCTGTTGGACTTCGACAGATTGCTGCGGCCGACGGAGATTTCGCCGCCCAAAGGCTTTGCCGATGTTGCGGGCTTCAACGCCGCTTTGGCCCGCCATCTGCGCGCCCATCCGTCGC
Source organism: Rhodospirillaceae bacterium (assembly GCA_002706405.1). Taxonomy (GTDB): domain Bacteria; phylum Pseudomonadota; class Alphaproteobacteria; order Rhodospirillales; family Casp-alpha2; genus UBA1479. The sequence continues at coordinate 379 of PALN01000070.1, forward strand.
TCGCCTATGCGCCCGCCAGCCACGCCACCCGCCGGGGCCGCCATTCCGGTGAACTGACGATCGGCGACAAGGGGCCCGTGGCCGGGCTGGAACAGGCGATCCTGGCGGCGGTCGAAAGCTACCGCCGGGCCCTGCCGCCGGAGCGCGATCATCCGTTCCTGGCGCAGCGGCCGGACAAGCTGGCGCTGTCGATCTGGGGGGTCGTCATGGAAGACCGCGGCCATCAGATCGCCCATATCCATCCGGCGGCTTGGCTGTCGGGCGTCTATTATCCGGAAATTCCGGACGTCGTGCGCGACGATGATCCGGACCATCAGGGCTGGATCGAATTCGGCCGCCCGCCTGCCGATTTCCACGCGACGCAGGATCCGATCACGACGCGGGTCCGTCCCCGCGAGGGACTGATGCTGTTGTTCCCGAGCTACCTGTATCACGAGACGATACCGTTCCACGCCCCGGTGGAGCGCCTGTCCGTCGCCTTCGACGTGATCGCGTCTTCCTGAACCTCACCGAGGTTTCTGGCCGAAAACCGACAACGTCTATTGCGCCTGCGAAGACCTGCGTTATACAGTTGCGTTATGTATTTTGCAGTGAACAGCAAGGATGCCACGCCCCCGACACGCAAGCGCCGTTCGTCGCGCCTGCGGAGCGTGGCCAGTTCCCTCGTTCTTCTAAGCTATCTTATTCCCCTTCTCGCCGTCCTGGCGCTTCCAACCCCTCGATCGTCCGAGGAAGCCGACTTGTACGCCGACCTTCGCGCCGGCATCTGTTCACAGCAGCGCCCGCAAAGCGAAGATCCCTCCCAGAAAAGCAAACATAACGGGGCCCGCGGCAGCTGCGTGCTCTGTGCCCATCCCGCGGCCTGCGTTCCGGACGGCCTGACCGCCCGCGTTTGGCAGGTGCAGGCCTGGACGCGTGTCCGCCCGCAACCTCCGACGGCAGACCTTCGTTTCAACGACCAGACGCCCGGGCGCGTTCAAGCGCCTCGCGGCCCGCCCCACCTCTCCGCGTAAAACCGAACCCCGCCGTTCTGGTGGCTGTCCGACCCTGTTCTTCGAAACCGGAAGCAGGATCGCGGCTGTCGTCCGGCTTGGATGATCGGGGCGTCCCCTCGCGCACGTCCCTTCGCGGAGAATGAACACATGCCTATCAATACCCTTCGGGGCTGCCGGTCGGTAGCCGCCGCAATTGCGACCGTCCTCATCACGCACGGCACCACGCTGGCCCAGGAACCGACGAAAGATCCGATCCCAGCCGGCACCCAACCCTCGAACGCAGACGACAATGCACGGGACGACGCCATCACGCTACCGGTCGTCCACGTTCATGGGACGCAGCCGGCACCGAACCGGACGGTCCTGAACCCGACTGTCGACTATCTGTTTCCGGCGGCGGACGCGGCCGACGTGCTGCAGTCCATCCCCGGCGTCAGCCTAGGCCGCATCGGCGGGCACGGCGGCGAGCCGTACATCCGGGGCCAGTCACAGACCCGGATCAACATCATCGACGACGGCGCCTTCATCCATGGCGGCTGCCCGAACCGGATGGACCCGCCAACCGCTTATCTGTCCGTGGACGGGATCGACAGCCTGATCGTCGACAAGGGATACGCCACCGTGACCGGCGGTCCCGGCGGCCCCGGTGGGACCGTTCGCGCCACGCGAAAATCCCCTGTCTTCCTTGGCGATAAGGCCTACCAGGGCTCGGTCTACGGCGGGCTCAATTCCAACGCCTGGACGCGCAGCACCGGTGGCGACGTCGCCGCCGGGGCCGACTGGGGTTATCTGCGGGCGGAAGCGAACTACGAGTACGCCCAGGATTATCGCGACGGCGCCAACCGCAGCATCCGGTCGTCCTTTTCCAGCCACGGCGGCCGGGCGGAGGTGGGCCTGACGCCGACCAACGACGACCTGATCCGCCTGAGCGTGCAGACGGAACGGCTGGACGACGTTCTGTTCGCGGGAACCGGCATGGATTCGCCCTTGTCCGAAACCCTCGTCCTGAGGGGCAGTTTCGGGCACGACTTCGCGCCGGGGGGACTGATCAGCCGGCTCGACGTTTCCGCCTACGGCGGCGCGGTCGATCACGTCATGGACAACTACAGCCTGCGCACCCGGACCGGCAACGTCATGAAGGTCAACTCCGAATCCGACACCTTCGGCGGGGCATTGAGCCTGAAGGGAGAAAGCCATGGCTTTAAGTTCAAACTGGGCACCGACGTGCAGGTCAACAATCGCGACGCGGTGCGGTTCATGGGTGCCCGGGAGGCCGTCAACAACGACGACGAATCCCGCATCCAGTCCTACACCTGGCCGGACATCAACCTGTCGCAGGTCGGCCTGTATGCCGAGGTCGATCGTCCGCTGGCGCCGGGACACAACCTGATCGCAGGCCTGCGATATGATCGCGTCGACTTCTCCGCCGGCAAGGCGGACCGGGTGGCGATCATGCCGGCGCAATCCGCGAATACCCTCTATCGGAACTATTACGGGGTGACGGCCGACGATCGCAGCGAAAACAACGTCGGGGGGTTACTTCGCTATCAGGTCAAGCTGTCCGACGCCTACACCTTGTTTGCCGGCCTGTCCCGCAGCGTGCGGACCGCCGATGCGACGGAACGCGGCATCGCACAGAACAACGCCACAGCCGCCAGCCGTTGGATCGGCCGCCCCGACATCGCCCCTGAAAAGCATCATCAGGTCGACATCGGCGCGGAAGCCTCGTTTTCCAACTGGTCGGTCGGCGGCACGGTCTACTACGACCGGGTCAATGACTTCATCCTGCGTGACAAGGCCCGCGGCCAGGACGGCATCCTGCTGAACGACGACGCCACGGTTTACCGCAACATTTCAGCCAACCTGGCTGGGCTCGAAGTCTCAGGCAGGGTCCGCTTCATGGAAAAATGGTCGTTCGCAGCACAAGCCGCGTTCACCTACGGCGAGAACGAGGACGACGACCGACCAATCGCCCAGATCCCGCCGTTGGAACTAACCGCGTCGCTTGAACGTCGCAGCGAAGACCTGATGGTCGGCCTGCGCATGCGGGCCGCCAGTCGCCAGACCCGCGCCGATATCGAGGACGGCAACAACAGCGGTTTGGACCTGGAGAAAACCGGAGGGTATGCGGTCTTCGATCTGTACAGCGAAGTCATCGCCTTTCACCCCGTGTCGATCAGCTTTGGCGTCACCAACCTGTTCGACAAGGTTTATGCCAACCACCTGAGCCGGTCGAACGCCTTCGATCCGGAAGTGGTTCAGATCAACGAACCCGGGCGGTCGTTCTTTCTAAGGGCTCATGCGACGTTCTGATCCGCATCCCGGCAGCCGTTGCCAATTCGAGGGACAGGGCCCGGCCGCAGGCCTGGCCGGGCTCTGGTCTCTCGGGCTCCATGCGATGCTGCTCGGCTGGTTCCTGATAACCGGCGGAAGCGCCCCGGGGGCGCGCCCGGCCGGGCCACCGATTGAAACACCGATCTATGTAACGCTGATCGCCGAACCTTCGCCTGAACTGGATGAGGAACAAACGCCGCCCGCGCCGGATTTTCCGGCGCCTGTTGACGCCGTCTTGCTTCCGGCGGACCCGGTTCCGACCGTGACCGCGCCGGTCGCGGAGGCTGCCGACATGGTTGAATTGTCCCGGCCGTCGCCGGCCGCACAAACCGTCCGAGAGCCTCGCCCCCGTTTGGTGGCCGTTCACCCGCCGGCGCGGCCGCATCGCCCGCCACCGCCCCGACCTGCCGCCAAGCCGGGGCCTATAATTCAACCAACCGACCAGACCACCGAGACGGCGCCTGCCCTTGGCACACGCGGCACGGTCATCAGGAACGTCAGCGCCGGAAGCGGCACGCCAAGCCTGATCGACCATCCCGCGACCTATCCCGACTATCTTTCCAACCCGGCGCCCGAATACCCGCGGAGCGAACTGCCCCGGGGCCGCGAAAGCGTGGTGGTGTTGACGGTTCGTGTCTCGACCCAAGGCCGGGCGGAGAAGATCGCCGTAACCGGATCATCCGGCAGTCCGGCTTTCGATGAAGCGGCGGTTCGCGCCGTTCGCAGATGGCGGTTCGTTCCGGCGACCCGTGCCGGCAATCCGGTGGCGGGCTGGGTCAAGGTGCCGATCCGCTTTACCTTGACCCGCCGCTAGAAACCGGACTTCGGGCCGCCCTAGAAGTTGCCTTCGACCACGGTCAGGCCAAGCACGTGCCAGGCCTGCATGCCGCCCCGATAATAGAGAATCTTGTCCGCCGGATAGCCTTCGCGCAGCATCGCCTTGATGGCCATGGGGGACTGCCCGCACCAGGGGCCGTTGCAGAACAACAGAACCTTTTCCGCCTTGGCGCAGTCCCATTTCTTGTCGGCGCCGCGGGTGCAGCCGATTTCATCCAGCCGCTCCGCCATCTGCGTGTAGGGCATGTTGATGGCTCCGGGGATGGTGCCCTTGACGTGCCATTCGACCGTGCGGCCGTCGATCATCTTGCCGCCGGCCTTGGCGAATTCCAGCAGTTCGACCTCGCCGACCGTGGTCACGCCGGGCGCCACCTGCATGGGCTGAATGCAGAACGGCGGGCATTTGCGCGACGTCTTGGCATAGGCCGGATCGATGGTGTTGTTGGTGTCCTGATTGCGCATGATCTTCACCGGGCCGTCGGCGGTGGGCACGGTGACGCTGCCCATGCGGGCGTTGATCTTGACCTCCAGGGCGTCGTCATCGGCGGCCGCCTGCGGGGGCGCCGAAACGGCGAGAGTGAACAGACAGACCAGGGCGATCAGGAGATGTTTCATGGGGGAAGTTCCTTGGATGTTTCGACATGTTGGGGACGGCCGGACGACATGGCGCCACTGACCATCATTTTATATTTGTCGAATATGATGGTCGGGTTTGTACAGTGAATCAAGTGTTGAATGGCGGCCCGACGACGATCGACAACGGTCGTGGAATCTACGGCCAGTCGCCCGAGAGACGCAGGGCCGGCGACAGGTCCGCCGGTCCGCCGCGCAACCCCAAGTGGCCCGCCATGGTGACGACCTGGTCGACCTCAAGGGCGATCACCCGCAATGCCCCCTGAAAGGTTTCGACCAGGGGGCCGTCCCAGAGGATCTCCGCACGCCCCTGCACATTGACCGTCGATCCCGTGGCGAAATCGATGAACAGAAGGCCCGCGCGCGGGTCCTGATGCAGGTTGCCGAGCGTGTTGAAGAACCGGTTGCCCGGAAAGTCCGGAAACAACAGACGATGGCCGCCGTCGATTTTGACGAAGCCCGGCTTGCCGCCGCGGTGGGAGATGTCGACGCCGGCCGCCGGTCGGCCGCCCAGTTCGCCCGCGCGCGTGGCGATGAAAAATGTATCGGCGGCGGCGATGAGGCGGGCCGCGTCGGCGGCGATCTCGGGCCGGTGGACCGGACTGGGGGCCGGCGCGTCGACGGGCGTCAGGCCCAGCACCCGGGCTTGAATATATTTGGGGCAGTTGCCGAAGCTTTGGTCGACGCGCAAGGTGACGCCCTGTTCGTCGGCGCCAAGGACCGTGCCGTTCACGCGGTTGCGCCGGCGGGTTTCAGGCACGATGCCCAAGACGCCAATGCAGTCGCCCGGCGCGGCCTTCCGCCCGACCACGGCATCGAAGGGCGACGGCGCGCGAATGGCCAAGGTCGTCGGATCGGGCGCGGTGATGAACCCGGGCAAGCCTTCGCGCAGGGTCGCCCAGGGATGGCCGCCGGCATCCACGACGCCCAGAAGAACGCAGGGCAGGGACTGGAAGAACGCCCGGTGCTGGTCCGGCATGGCCGGGCGGATGACCCCGGCCCGGGCCAAGGCGGCCCGCACATCGAGCCCGTCCCGCACCTGCAAGGCGCGCTCGCCCGCATGGAACGCCGCCAACCGATCATCTGTATCGTCGACCATGACCGGGGGTTCCTTATCCCCGCGCCACGGGCAGGAAGTTCTCAAGCCCTTCGATCGCGGCAAGCCAGGCCACGACGTTTGCGTAGGGGGCGACGTCGACCTCGCCCTCGTCGGCCAGCCGGATATAGGAATAGCAGGCGACGTCGGCCAGCGTCGGGCCGTCGCCGACCAGCCATGTCCGCCCGTCGAGATGGGCATTCATGACCGTGAACAATTGATTGGCCACCGCGACGGCGGCCTCATGGTCGCCCGGCATGTTGAACACCTTGATCAGGCGCGCCATGTTGGGGCCGCGGAACAGATGACCGGCGGCGGTGCCGAACCATTCGTTGACGCGGGCACGGGTTTGCGGATCGCGGGGATACCAGCGGCCCGTCTGGTCGTATCTGTCCGCCAGATAAATCAGGATGGCGATGGAATCGCGGATGATTATGCCACCGTCGTCAATGGCCGGAATCTGGTGGAAGGGATTGATCTCCAGATAGGCCGCACCGTCCCGCCCGCCCGGCATGTCGGCGACGGAAATCAGCTCGAACGGCACGCCCATCAGCCGGGCCGCCAACCGGACCCGGTGGCAATGGCCCGACCGGGGGCCGTCGTAAATCTTGATCATGGCGAAGGTCCTCTCCTGTTCGCGGGAGGTCGTGGTTGCAAGGCAGCTTAGCGCGTCCGTTCTTGATCAAAATTAGCAATAATGATCATATAACTGTGCATGAACGCACATAGCGACCTCACCCCCGACCCCCGCCGCGAAAGCTGGGAAGACCTGCGCCTAGTGCTGGCCATCGCCCGGGGCGGCGGGCTGTCCGGGGCGGCGCGCAGCCTCGGCGTTCATCACGCCACGGTCCTGCGCCGCCTGAATACCCTGGAGAAAGCCCTGGGTGTCGACCTGTTCGAACGCTCGGGCCGCGGCTACCGGCCGACGCCCGAGGGGGAGGAGATGGCCGCCGCCGCCGCCGACATCGAAATCCAGGTGACCGGCGCCTACCGCAAGGCGGCCGGCCGGGACCCGCGCCTGTCCGGCACCCTGCGTCTGGCGACGACGGAATACCTGGCCGCCACGGTGCTGCCCCCCGTGCTGCGGGAATTTCGCGACGCCTATCCGGAGATCGACCTCGAAATCACCATTTCCGCCCGGCTTGCCTCGCTGACCCGGCGCGACGCCGACGTGGCCTGCCGGGCGACGAACGACCCGTCGGAAAATCTGATCGGGCGGCGGATCTGCGGCCTTGCCTTCGGCCTCTACGGAACGCCGGAGATCGCGCACCAACATGGCGCCGATGGCGACGGCCGCCCGTGGATCGGCGTCGATGATTCCATTGCCCATAGCACGCCCCGGCGCTGGGGGCAGGAATACTATCCAGCCTCGCGCCCGTCGGTGCGTTACGATTCCCTGTTGTGCATTTTCGCGGCCTGCCGCGCCGGCATGGGGGCCGCCCTCTTGCCCCGCTACATGGCGCGAACAGCCCCGGAGCTGATCGACCTGGACCCGAAAGGCCCGGCCATGGACCTGGGCCTATGGCTCCTGACCCATCCGGACCTGCACCGCACCCCCCGGGTGCGCGCCTTCATGACCTTTACGGCACCGCGCATCCGCCGCTGGCTGCGCCAGGCGGAGCGGGCGGCGGCGGAGGTCTGAGGGTCGAAAGCCGCCAATGAATACCATGGCCGGCAACATCTGCTGTAAATTCACAACCGGAAATACTTCACGACGATATATGCTCCAAACCTCCGGCAATCCTCAAATACCGGAGGTTGAGCGAATGTTCGCGGAGCATGAAAAAGCCAAAAAAAGACCGGCCTGAATGGCCGGCCATTCGAGTTTAGCTGAGAATACACATCTCAGGGCTATTAGAAGGTCATCCCAACCATCACTGCAGCGGTGAAGACTCCAAAATTCTCATACTCAATTCCAAGTTCATCCGTGGGCCCGGAGACAAAGTGGTAGTCCGCCTTCACGCCTGCATAGACACTTTCGGACAGGTTATAGCGAGCGCCGGCCGAGAGCGTAAACGCAGGCTCCAAGCTGTCCGCATTCTCGATATCGACAAACCCGATGCCGCCGCCAACGAACGGCTTGATCGCAGCTTCCATCGGAATGTCGTAGTAAGCGTTGAAAGAGTAAAGCTGGACGTTGTTATCGAACGCTTGAGCAATACCACCTAAATTTTCTCTGCTGACCTTTGCCGACGCATTCGTAATCGTTGTCGTGCCGTCCGTGATGGAGCCGGCGCTAAGAGTGATTGCATCAAGCTCGACATTCATGTGCTTAACACCAAATCCGAGCCGCATATTTTGGACGCCGAAGTTTTGAACGCCAGCCTCAGCACCGAACATGAATTCTTCATCATACTCAAGCGTGCCTTTGGCCCCCGTAACCGTGATGCCACCAGCGGCCCCGCTATACGTGTTGGTGTCGATATCTTCCATCACGGCAACACCGAGCTGACCTTCTACGTAAATATCGGCAGCCTGCGCTCCATCCTTGGACGCCAAAGCGACTGCCGAGAAGGCGAGCATAGCAGCTACACTGCGCTTGATCATTTGGATCCCCTCCGATTTAGAAAAAACCAATCGGGTCAGAGGGGTAGATGCAAAAATTAATCGTGTAAAATGTAAAACTACCCTATTTGGCGTCCTTATAGGACACATGCTCCTTCGGCCAAAATTTCCGAGGAAATCACTTAATTGGATACGGGGCGCTATTGAGCGCATCGAGATATCGCGCCACTCGCATTCTCCCCTTCGCTGTCCCCATCAGGAGTGTCCGCCTGCCGTCTCGGAACCTGCGGCAAAGCCCGTCATTCTCCATCCTGCGAACCAAGCGGTAACAATTCGTGCGCGGAATCCCGAGCCACGCCGAAAATGACGTGAGATCAAATAAGTCGCCAGAAACCTCACTATGGCAAATGCCGACCAACGCGACATAAACATTGTCGGCATCCACGGCCTCGAAAATGCGTCGCCTGACTTGGATTAAGTCGTAGAGCCACCTTATTTGTCCATTGTCGATCAAACCTTTATCGATTTCAAATGTTTCCAACATACCCATATGCAACTTTAAGTTTATATACAATCTATGTGCGGCGAAATAAGGTGGACTTAACTCCGCCACAAAATTGGCCAATCAATGATTAAATCTAAATATAAAAAGCATCCTATTTGGACGAGTAGTTTTTTCGAGAACAGATCTCTCCCTTAACATGTGGTTTGTAGCGTTGCGCTAAAGCACGTAAAGAAGCGTAAAATTCCCAGAAAATGACAACGGGTGCACGGCGCGATCTTATGCGCGGCCCAGATATATTTAATTTATATGACTTAAATAAAATTAACTCTGTTTTTAACAATTATTGACGCGACAATGCTGCATTACTCGTCGCGGGTCGGGGCGCCCGTTGATTAAATCGTGTTCTAACTCATTAACTTGTTCGGGCGCTATCGCGGCCACATAGTGGATAAGGCGCATTAAAAGTTCGCCCCAACCGCAACTTGTCTAAGGCGGCGCAGCGAACTAGCTTGGTCCCTGCGTTAGAAGGCTATTAAGCTACTGAGGAGAACGGCGGCCCTTTCGGGGGCCGCCGTTTTTCATTTCTCATCCGTAGAAGCGGACATTAAGTCGGTCGATATGTGGCCGCGAGGCGCGTGGGATGGGTCTGGAACTCGCTCACTTCCGAGGTATGCGAAAGGGGAATTGTGCATACGATTCACCTTGATGCAGCGTAAAGGAGATTAAGCCTCATCCTTTAAAAGACCCGAGGAGCGAAATGTTATTTCTCCTTTAAAGGGATTGAACGATGTCCGCTTTCACGACCTGAGGCATACGTTCGCCTCACGGCTCGTTCAGCAAGGGGTATCGCTTTATGAGGTGATGCACCTGACGGGCCACAAAAGCGTATCGATGGTTCAACGATACGCGCACCTCGCGCCCGATTTCCAAGAGGAGGCAATCGCGGCGCTCGAAGCCTTTGGCACAAATTGGGCACACTCGCCCGACGTGCGATTGGCGAAAACAGGATAAGCCATTGAAAAGTTTGGTGCACCCGGCACGATTCGAACGTGCGACCTCTGCCTTCGGAGGGCAGCGCTCTATCCAGCTGAGCTACGGGTGCCTTGGTCGGCGCTGGCGCGAACGGGCGGACCATACCCCCAAGGTTCCGCGTATGGCAAGCTTCCCTTGGGCCCTTCCGTGCCGCGGCGCATTCATGAAAACGCTTCCTTTTTCCGCCGCCACGGGTTTTTGTGGTCGGCGGGGGAGGACAGAGAGCAAAAATAGGAGCCACGCATGCGCTGCCTTTTCGCCCTGTCCCTGATTTTCGGCCTGTCCGCCGCCGCCCAGGCATCGGATACGGCCCCCATCGGCATCGTCAAGGAAGTCATCGGCACCGCCACCATAGAGCAGGGGGATCGCAAGATCACGCCCCAGGTCGGCGCGGACATTTTCCTGAACGACGACGTCTCGACCGGGGCCGACGGCGGAATCGGTATCTCGTTGAACGACAGCACGACCTTGAGCCTGGGGGAGAACAGCCGCCTGCGCATCGACCGCTTTGTCTATGAGCCGCAGGCCAATAAGCTCGGCTTCGGCATGGAGGTCATGCAGGGCACCCTGAGCTATCTGTCCGGCAAGATCGGCGCCATCGCGCCCGAACAGGTCAGCGTGGCGACGCCGAGCATGACCATCGGCATCCGCGGCACCAAGTTCCTGCTCAAGGTCAAACCGGTTCAATAACCGCCCCGGCGGCAAGCCCATGAGGCCCCCAAATGATTGAATTCCTCGTCGCCCTGTCCCTGATGATCGCGGCCGCCGCCTCCAGCGGCCCGCCCGACACCCTGGTCGTCCTGCAGGCCGATCCCAACGGTCATATCGGCCAGGTCGTCGTCACCGCCGGGTCGGACCGCCAGACCCTGGACCAGGAGAACACCGGCGTCGGCGTTGATGCGACCGGCACGCTCGGCGCCGTCGCCGCCTATTCGGAGGCGGACATCCAGAGCCTGTTCGCCGGCGCCCTTGCCGCCCAGCCGACCCCGCCGAAAAGCTATCTGCTGTATTTCGATACGGGCAGCGATGCCCTGAGCCCGGCCGCCCGCGAAGCGTTGGCCCTGGCAGTCACCGACATCCGCAGCCGCCGCGCGGTGCGGATCAGCGTGGTCGGCCATACGGACCGGGTCGGCGCCGCCGAACTGAACGCCCGCATCGGCCTGGCCCGCGTCGATGCCGTGCGCGCGGCCCTGATCGCCGAAGGGGTTTCCGCCGAGGTCATCTCCGCGGTTTCCCACGGCGAGTACGACCCCCTGATCAAGACCGCGGACGAGGTGCCGGAGCCCCGCAACCGGCGGGTGGAGATTCTCGTCCGCTAGCACCGCCGGGAACGGCGGGCCTCGCGGGCGATCGCCGTTGCGCGCCTCGTCATTCCACGGCACACTTTCCGCCATCCGCCGCCCGCGCCGATCCGATCCGGCCCGGGGCGCGCGCCATTTGGGAGGATCAATTCATGACACGCATCATCACCGCCCGCGCCCTGGCCGTAAGCGCCGCACTCCTTGCCGGGACCACCGCCGTCGACGCCGCCTCGGCCCAGGCCGCCGAGGTCAAGATCACGCCGCTGGGCAGTCACGCGGGCGAATTCTGCCGTTTCGACCGGGCCCTGATTCTGGAAGACCCGGACGGCACGCGGCTGCTTTACGATCCGGGCCGCACGGTCGCCGGGGGCAGCGATCCGCGTCTGGGCAAGATCGACGCCGTCCTGGTCAGCCATATGCACGGCGACCATGCGGGCGACCGCCACCTGCCCGCCCCGGGGGCCGGAACCTGCGCCAAGCCCGACGTTTCGGCCAAGGCCACGCCCAATACCAACGCCGCCAATATCGCCATCGCCACGGATGCGAAGATCGTCACCGGCTCGGAGATGCCCAAGTTCTTCGCCGGCAAGCTGAAGGCCCTGGGCGGGGACCCCAAGAAATCCGTGCTGGTGCGCTTCGGCGCGTCGACCAAGGTCGGCGGCGTCACCATCACCACGGTGCCGGCCGTCCATTCCAACGGCGTCGCGGGGGCCATGGTCGGCGGCGATCTCGGCAAGATGCTCGACGCGGCGGGCCTGACCGCCTATGCGGGGCCGCCCACGGGCTACGTGCTGACCTTTTCCAACGGCCTGGTCACCTATCTGTCCGGCGACACCGGGGTGACGGCGGAACAGAAGACCGTGGTCGGCGACCAGTACAAGACGAAACTGGTGGTCATGAACATCGGCGACACCTACACCACCGGCCCGATGGAGGCCGCGTTTGTCATCAACGATCTGATCAAGCCCACGTCGGTCATTGCGTCCCACGCCAATGAGACGGGGACTGAGAACGGCAAGGTCGTCGGCAAGCGGACCCTGACCTTCATCAAGGCGTCCAAAGTCCCGGTACATGTGCCCCTGAGCGGCAACACGATGTCGTTCGACGGGTCGGGCAAATGCACGGCCGGCTGTTGACCGCTAGGGAGATTTCTTAAGCGCCCGGGCCGCCCGCCCGTCCGCGCCGGACGGCAGGGGGGGCCTGGGCGTTTTCGATCCAGGCGAGAATGTCGCGCCACACGGTCTCGGCGTCGAGGTCGCGCAGCAGCATGTGATAGCCGCCGTCGTAAAGCGCGAAGGTCTGGCGGTCCTTGGCGGCGGCCGGAAGGCGGCGCACCATCTCGAACGTCGGCCGGCCGGGAATGATGTCGTCCTTGGCGCCGTAGAGGATCAGCGCCTTGTCGGAAAACCGGGGCGCCGCGGCCAGCGCCCGGTCCATCAGTTCGACCAGGCCGTAAATCGTTTCGACCCGCGTGCGCTTGATGACCCGCCAATCGCGGCCCAAGGCGCGCAGCATGTCGATGTTGTCCGACGGCTGAATGTTGAGGCCCTGGGCCGTCAGGCGGAACGTCGGGATGGTATGGGCCGTCGCCCATAGCGCCGCCCGTTCGTACCACGCCATGGCGGCGCGGCCCCAGACGGCGGGGGCGGCCAGGATCATGCCGTCAGCGTCGGGTCTTGCCCCGGTATCCCCCGCCCCGGCGACCAGGGCGACGGCACCCCCCATGCTTTCGCCCAGCACGTAGACCGGAACCCCCGGATGGGTCCGGCGTACCAGGGCCGTGAAATCGGCGAGGTCGCGGGCATAGGCATCGGCCCCGGCCCAAAGGCCGATCCGGACACCGTCGCCGAAGCCGCGCTGATCGTACGCGTAAGACGCGATGCCCCGGTCCGCCAACCAGGCGCCGGGTTCGGCGAAGAAGTTGGAATAATCGTTGAAGCCGTGCAACGCCACGATCACGGCCTTGGCCGGTCCCTCGGGTTTCCACGAGCGTACGGTCATGCGGATGCCGTCGCGGGCGACGAACCAGTCCATCAGAAAATGGGGCGTGGTCACCGTCGGTCCCGCCGGATAGGTCAGGGGCACGGCACAGGCCGCAAGCATCCCGCAGAATCCCAGAACGGCAAGCTGCCGCAGGGTGCTGCGGATCATGGCCGGGCGGCCGTCGCCTCATCCCCCGTGGGGCCGGGCGACGTCAGGCGCAGGAACACGTCTTCCAGCGCCGCTTCCTTGGTCGTCAGGTTGGTGATGACGTAGCCGGCGTCCTGCATGGCGGTGATGATCTGGCCCGAGTGGGCCTGCGACGGTGGAAAGGATACGGAAATCTGCCGGGGCGTGGGCAGGTCCGTGCGGAACGTGCTCAGAACGTCCGGCACGTCGGTGATGTCGCGGTCGACGGTGATCAGCATTTCCTTGGAATCCAGGCGCGCCAGAAGTGCGGCCGTATCATCGCAGGCGACCAGTTCGCCATGATTGATGATGGCGACCCGGTCACACAGCGCTTGGGCTTCTTCCAGGTAATGGGTGGTCAGCAGGATCGTCGTGCCCCGCGCGTTGAGATCGCGCATGGTCACCCACAGCTGACGGCGCAGTTCCACATCGACCCCCGCCGTGGGTTCGTCCAGGATCAGTACCGGCGGCGAATGCACCATGGCCTTGGCAACCAGCATGCGCCGACGCATGCCGCCCGACAACGAGCGGGCATAGGCGTTGGCTTTGTCGGCCAAGCCGACGGCGGCAAGAATGTCGTCGGAGCGGCGGCGGCTGGCCGGCACGCCGAACAAACCGGCCTGAACCTCCAACAATTCGCGCGGCGTGAAAAACGGGTCCAAATTCAGTTCCTGCGGCACCACGCCGAGCGACAACCGCGCCGCCCGCATGTCGCGGTCGATGTCATGGCCCCAGACCCGGGCTTCGCCCGAGGATTTGATGACCAGCCCCGACAGGATGTTGATGAGCGTCGATTTACCGGCCCCATTGGGCCCCAACAGGGCGAAAAACGACCCCCGGGGAATATTCAGCGACAGATCCTTGAGCGCCGCCACGGTTTGGCCCGTCTCCCCCGGCACATTGCCGCCCCGGCCATAAACCTTGCGCAAATGGTTGATTTCCACGGCGAATTCGGGCTGTTGCGGGGAAGTATCGGAATTTGGGACGGTCATGGGCTCCTCGGGGGCGCGCCGGTGCGACGGAATGATGCCGCTGCGTATTGATTGTCGGGCCGCAATCGGTATCATCCGCTCAAGCGCAGGGTCAACGGTCATGGCCGACCCCGGGCGGACAGGAACAGCGAATCAAGGGATACATCATGGACCCGGAAGAACCCATCTACGTGGATACCCCGATCGTCGCCTGTGACGGAGGCGGCGGCGCGCTGGGCCACCCCAAGGTGTTCCTGAAGTTCGACGAAGAGGCGGAGGTCGTCTGCCCCTATTGTTCGAAACGCTATCTTTTGAATCCGGACGCCCCGATCGCCAGCCACGGCCACTAGGCCGCGCCCCCGGCCGTCACCACGCCCGGCGCGTTGCTTGAATATTGTTGCCCCGGCAGGCTGAGCGGCTGAGTGGTCTTGCCGCTGCGGCACCGCATCGCTCGCACCCCTTGTGCGCGACGGCGAACGGCCGGCCGGCATAGATAAACCCTTCATGCCGGCCCGTCCGCCGGGCTATAACAGGGGAGCGCGGCACCCCGTCCGCCGGCCTGCATCCCTGCCCACCGAAATGGATCCCCATGACCGATCAACGTGAACATGTCTTTCTGGTCGATGGCTCCGGGTTCATCTTCCGCGCCTATCATGCATTGCCGCCCATGACCGCCCCCGACGGCACGCCGACCAACGCGGTGTTCGGCTTCACCAAGATGCTGATGAAGCTGGTCGAGGACACCGAGGCCGATTACGTCGCCGTCATCTTCGACCGCGCGCGCAAGACCTTCCGCAACGACATCTATCCCGAATACAAGGCCCACCGCCCGCCCGCACCCGACGACCTGATTCCGCAGTTCGACCTGGTCCGCAAGGCGACCGAAGCGCTCAACGTGCCGGCCATCGACATGGACGGGTTCGAGGCCGATGACCTGATCGCGACCTACGCCCGCCAAGCCCGTGAACGGGGGGCGGAAGTCACCATCGTTTCGTCGGACAAGGACCTGATGCAGCTGGTCGATGACAGCGTGGTCCTGTTCGATGCCATGAAGAACCGTGAAATCGGCCCCGAGCAGGTTTTCGAAAAATTCGGTGTCACCCCGGACAAGGTGATCGACGTGCAGGCCCTGGCCGGCGATTCGTCGGACAACGTGCCGGGCGTGGCCGGTATCGGCGTGAAAACGGCGGCGCAGCTGATCGGCGAATACGGCGACCTGGACACGCTGCTCGCCCGCGCGGAAGAGATCAAACAGCCCAAGCGCCGCCAATCCCTGATGGAACAGGCGGATTTGGCGCGCGTGTCCCGCGACCTGGTGACGCTCAGGGACGACGTGCCCACGACGCGGACCATCGACGAGATGCGCAAGAAGGCGCCGGATGCGGACACCCTGCTGACCTTCCTGCGCGATCTCGGCTTCAAGTCCTTGGCGACCACCGTGGAAAGCCGCCTCGGCATGGGGGCCGGCAATGGCGCACCGGCGTCCCAATCGGCGGCGGTGCTTGCCCCGCAGTACGATTTGGTCCAGTCGCTCGACCAGCTTGAGCCCTGGATCAAGGCCGCCTACGCCACCGGCCTCGTCGCCGTGGATACGGAAACGGACGCGCTGGACGCCATGGGCGCGGGCCTGGTCGGCGTATCGCTTTCGACCGAGGCGGGGCGCGCCTGCTATATCCCGCTCGCCCATGTTTCATCCGTGCCCCAGGGTCAGCTGGATCTTGGGGACGGGGATGCCGACGGCGGCGAAAGCGCGCCCGAACAGATTCCCCTTGATGACGCTTTGGCCGCCCTCAAGCCGATGCTTGAGGATCCGTCGATCCTGAAGGTCGGCCAGAACATCAAGTACGACATCCAGGTGCTGGGCCGATACGGCGTCGAGGTCGCCCCCGTGGACGACACCATGCTGCTGTCCTATGTGCTGGACGGCGGTCTGCACGGCCACGGCATGGACGAACTGGCCCGCGATTTCCTGGACCACGACACGATCAAGTTCAAGGACGTGGCCGGCACCGGCAAGGCGCAGATATCGTTCGACCGGGTCCCGCTGGACAAGGCGCTGGATTACGCCGCCGAGGATGCGGACATCACGCTGCGCCTACACAACCTGTTCAAGCCGCGCCTGGTGGCCGAACACATGGTCACGGTCTATGAGACCTTGGAGCGGCCGTTGGTTCCCGTGCTGCGCGACATGGAACGGCGCGGCATCAAGGTCGACGCCACCGTTCTCCGGAACCTGAGCGCCGATTTCGCCGCCCGCATGGACGACCTGGAGGGCGAGATTCACAAACTCGCCGGCCATGAATTCAACATCGGATCGCCCAAACAACTGGGCGAAATTCTGTTCGACGAGATGAGCCTGGACGGCGGCAAGAAGACCAAGACCGGCGCCTACGCCACGGGGGCGGAAGTGCTCGAAGAACTGGCCGCCCAAGGCCACGATCTGCCGCAGAAGGTTTTAGATTGGCGACAGCTGTCGAAACTGAAAAGCACCTATACGGACAGCCTGGTCGGTCAGATCAATCCCAAGACCGGGCGGGTCCACACGAACTATGCCCAGGCCGTCGCGGCGACCGGGCGGCTGTCGTCGTCGGACCCCAACCTGCAGAACATTCCGATCCGCTCCGAGGAAGGCCGCAAGATTCGCACCGCCTTCGTCGCCGACAAGGGATACACCCTGATGTCGGCGGACTATTCGCAGATCGAATTGCGCCTGCTGGCCCATGTGGCCGGGATCGACGTGCTCAAGCAGGCCTTCCACGACGGCATCGACATTCACGCCCTGACAGCCAGTCAGGTGTTCGGCATTCCGGTCGAGGGCATGGACCCCATGGTCCGGCGCCGCGCCAAGGCCATCAACTTCGGCATTATCTATGGCATTTCCGCCTTCGGTCTGGCCCGTCAGCTGGGCATTTCGCGCGGCGAGGCGGGCGACTACATCAACGCCTATTTCGAACAGTATCCCGGTATCAAGGCCTATATGGAACGGACCAAGGAACAGGCCAAGACACAGGGCTTCGTGGAAACCACCTTCGGGCGCAAATGCCATGTCCGCGGCATCAACGACCGCAACCCCAACATGCGGGGCTTCGCCGAGCGCGCCGCCATCAACGCGCCGATCCAGGGCGGCGCCGCCGACATCATCAAGCGCGCCATGATCCGCGTGCCGGACGCCCTCGAGGCGGCGGGCCTGGGTGCGCGCATGCTGCTGCAGGTTCATGATGAACTGATTTTCGAAGTCCCCGACGCCGAGATCGAGGCGACCCGCGACACGGTCCGCAAGGTCATGTCCGGCGCGGCGCATCTGAGCGTTCCGCTCGACGTCGACATCGGCACCGGCGCCAATTGGGACGAGGCGCACTGAGCCGATTAGGTCAAAAATCATATATATACGACTATTTTCTTGATTATATTCCTGCCAGCCCGAAGATGTGGTGTTTTTATTACGCAGTAGGCACCAAATGAGCCGTAGCCCTTGACAGGGTATGGCCTTTTATGCGGAATCGAGGGTTGACGGCTTCGGAAGGCGAGAAGCCGCTCGGTCTTGCACACCGGCGGCTTCTCTTGGTCTTCCTAGAGCCCCCGCGCAACCAGTTGTCGGGTGCGGGAACTGCGTATAACCATCGGGAGTGAATCATCCCGACCCACTCAGTGTCAAGCCCGACATCGATCCAGCCCCGCGAAAGGGGAACGATGATGCTTGACGAAATTGTAGAAGCGATCCGCAACCGTCGCCGCTTGAATATCTGGTACGACCCTGGAAACCGGCTCATTGAGCCGCACGCCTTGGGCCGTAGCAGCGGTGGCAATCTGTTGCTTCGGGCCTTCCAAGTGTCCGGTGCCAGCGCATCCGGAGAACACCACCACTGGAAGCTATTCCGGGTTGACCGGATCAGGTCTGGGGAAGACGGCGGAGACGGGTTTGACGGCCCGCGCCCGCTGTACAACCCCGATGACTCCGCCATGAGGGGCGGGATCATCGCCCGGCTGTAGCGTCGCAAGCACATTCTCCCGGCTCCGTCGCCGGGGCGTTGTGTAGCACAATCTAAACGATGGGCGATGGTGGGCTTGGCAATACGTATTAGCGTTGGTTCAAAGCCCACCTCGTCTTCGAAGTAGCGAAGCCCTTTGACTTTGGTGTTAAATTTTTGAAATTGGGGTTTCTGCTTAGATTTTGTGATGCGAAGCTTATAGATGGCGAGCGCGTCAAGTCGACGAAGCCCCAGCGTACGCACTTGATGTACGGCACAAGTCCCACCTAGCTCAGCCATGGCATGCTTCGGACGCCAGAACTGCGCATAACGGCGTCACCGGATTATCGGCGCAGTCATCCGTCGGCCGAGAGGCAGCGCACGGGCCTGCCTCAGGATCCTGGCATGTTCGAACAATCATGGCACGGCCTTTGCTACGGAATTTTCGTGGGGACGGCTCGCGCGCGGGCGAAAGCAGAGGAGAGCAATCATGAAGATCGACAATGTCGCCAGCGTCTTGTTTGCGCAGAACACCGACACGCCGGCAGCCGCCGATGCGGGGTCCGGTTCCTTCGCCGAGATGATGGCCGCCTCCGTCGCGGCCCAGAGCAGCGAAGACACCGGCCAGCCCAAGAGCGATCTGGATATCGTCCGCGAGAAGGGCTTCACCGCCTACGCGAAAGAGGTCGAGGAACGGAAGCGGGAAGAGCTGCGCGAGAAAATTCTCAACCGCATGGGCCTTTCCGAGGAAGACCTGGACAAGATGCCGGCCGAACAACGGGCCGCCATCGAGGACCTGATCGCCCAGGAAATTCAGCGCCGCATGCAGGCCAATGCCGAGTTGGAGAATGACAAGCCGGGCATGCTCGGCGACGCGCCGGGCCTGGCCCGCGACATCGCCGACACCACCGGGACGGGCAGCGCCGGATCGGTCCTGCTGGCCGCGATGGAAGCCCGTGATGCCTTGGCCGATGACCCCGCGGCCCGCACCGACGATGCAAAGGACGATCAGTAAGCGTCCATACCGCCACGAGGCGCCGGCCGGAATCATTTGCCGCCCGATTGGGAAAATTATGCCCAACCGGGAAAAATTTTCCCAGTTTCACCACCCCTTAGGCACCACAGACAGGGCTATTCTTAACCCGGTCGCGCGTGGGGTTGCCTAATCGTGCGTGCCCCGTCACCATTCGGGAAACGATAATTTGATACGGGGAGAATGGTGATGATAAGGCACAAGATCCTCACGCGCGTCTGCCTGTTGGCGGTCGGCTTGACGGTCGCCGCCGGGCCCGCCGCGGCCGGGGCCGGGCACAACCACAGCATCGACGTTGCGCAGGCAAAGACTTCGGAAATCACAATCGGCGCCGTCCCCGTCGCGGGCAAGATCACCATGCTGATGGGCGTGGGCGGGTTTTCCGGCGGCAATGTCGCGGTCCTGCCGGGGCCGGACGGTCTGCTGATCGTCGACGACAAGCTGGCGGCATTTTCCGAAAAGCTGGCCGCGGCCCTCAAGCCGTTCGGCACCGGCGCGCCCAAGTTCGTGCTCAACACCCACTGGCATTTCGACCATACGGGCGGCAACAAGCGCTTCGCCGAGGCGGTCATCATCGCCCATGACAACGTGCGCAAACACATGGCCGTGGATCAGGACCTCAAGGCCCTGGGCAAGACGGTCCCCGCCTCGCCACCCGACGCCCTGCCCGACGTCACCTACAACGACCGTCTGACCGTTCATTTCAACGGCGAGGAAATCCAGCTTCTCCACCTGCCGGGCGGTCATACGGACGGCGACACCGTGGTCTATTTCAAGAAGGCCAACGTCCTGCACCTGGGCGACCTGTTCTTCAACGGCATGTTTCCCTTCGTCGATGTGGCCCATGGCGGCAGTGCATTGACCCTGGCGCGCAACATCCGCGACATCACCGGTCGTTTCCCGGCCGACGCCAAGATCATCCCCGGGCACGGCCCCTTGGCGACCATGGCCGATCTTGAGAACTATCTCGACATGCTGACGTCGACGACGATGTTCGTGCAATCTGCGACCATGGACGGCAAGGATCTGAAGACGATCCAGGCCCAGGGTTTTCCCACCGAGTGGAAGAAATGGGAATGGCCGTTCATTTCCCAGGCCAAGTGGATCGAACTGATCCACCAAAGCCTGAGCAAATAGGCCGCTAGGCCGTTTGCGCGTCCGCGCGGGCGGCGCGGGTCCGCGCCTTGGCCCTGATCCAGACGCCGGCCCGATAGGCCAGCAGCAGACCGGCGATCCCGCCGTAGACCAGGGGTTCGATCTGGAATCCCTTGCGCATCATGAAGAAATGGACCGGCGCCGCGATCGCCGCGACGTAGACCAGTTTGTGCAGGCGCTGCCAGTTGCGCCCCCCCATCTTCTTGACCATGGCCTTGGGCGAGGTGACGGCCAGCGCCGTCAGGATCACCATCGCCAGCATGCCGACCGTGATATAGGTGCGCTTGACAATATCCTGCCAGATGGCGCCCCAGGCGAAATACTGATCAAGCGCCACGTAGCTGGAGACATGCAATAGCACATAGAAGAAAGCATAAAGCCCGAGCAGCCGGCGAAAGCGCATGACCAGGGCCAGGCCCGTGATGCCGCGCAGCGGCGTCACGGCAAGCGCAATCAGAAGAAAGCGGATCGCCCAGTCGCCCGTATAGCGGTTGATGAATTCCGCCGGGTTGGGTCCGAACTGCCCGCCCAGGCCGAGCCAGATCAGCCAGACGAGCGGACCCAGCGCCGCCGCATGGACCAGGGGCTTGAAGACCCAGTTAAGGCGGGTTTCCTTGTTCATGGTGCGATCCTACCCCAGCCGGCCCCGATTTGGGACCGACGGGGGCGCCCATAGGGGCCTAGAAGAATTTGCGAAGGTCCATGCCCGCGTACATGGCCGCGACTTCTTCCTCGTAGCCGTTGAACATCAGGGTCGGCTGGCGGATCGGCAGACCGAATATGTTGTTCAGGCCGATCTTCTTTTCCGTGGCCTGGCTCCAGCGCGGATGGCTAACATTGGGGTTCACGTTGGAATAGAAGCCGTATTCGCGGCCGTTGGCGACCGACCAGGAGGTCGGCGGCTCTTTCTCGACGAACCGCATGAGCACGATCGACTTGATGGATTTGAAGCCGTATTTCCACGGCACGATCAGGCGGATAGGCGCGCCGTTCTGATTGGGCATGACCTGGCCGTGCACACCAACCGCCAACAGGGTCAGCGGGTTCATGGCCTCGTCCATGCGCAGGCCTTCCTTGTAGGGCCATTCCAGGGTCGGGCGGCGCTGGCCCGGCATCTGGTCCGGGTCGAACACGGTTTCGAAATAAACGTACTTGGCTTTCGACGTGGGGTTCAGGCGCTTGATTACCTTGGCCAGCGGCACGCCCAGCCAGGGCACGACCATGGACCAGGCCTCGACGCAACGGAATCGGTAGACCCGATCCTCGATGTCCTCGGCCTTGATCAGGTCGTCGATGTCGTAGGTGCCGGGCTTTTCCACCGCCCCCTCGACCTTGATGGTCCAGGGCGTGGTCTTGAACTTGCCGGCGTGTTCCGCCGGGTCGCCCTTGCCGAGCCCGAATTCATAGAAGTTGTTGTAGGTCGAGACCACCTCCAACGAAGCGGGTTCCTGGCCGAGAACCTGGGCGTTGTATTTCGGATGGGGCGTGCCGGAGAGCGCTTTGCCCTCGGTCGGGCGCCAGGCGGCCTCGGCCGGCCCGGGCAGCCACAAAGGCATGGTCGCCGCGAGGCCGCCGAAACCGAGCGTCTTGAGCACCCGGCGGCGGTCATCGAACACGCTTTTGGGCGTGATCTCGCTGGACGGGATGGGATGAAGCGGTCGCTGGCGGATGATCATGGCGGATTTCCTTCCGGGTCGGCTGCGTCGATCGCCGGCGCGCAAGAGCAGCGCCGGGCCGGGGTGGTGCGGTCTTTCTGCTTCCGCGAAGAGTATAGGCCGGGAAGGTGCTGGGCCAATAAGGCGAAGGCAGGGCAGGCCCGTCACATCTTCGCGAGGCTTTCGCGAGCGAGCCGCCAACTGGGGCGTTCCCATTCGCCGGAAACCGGTGTAGGAGAAACGTCCATGCGCACACTTTATCATCTGTGGATGTCGCCCTTTTGCCGGAAGGCCCGGATCTTCCTGGGCGAAAAGCGGCTGGAGCACGAGCTTCGGATCGAGAACATCTGGGAGCGCCGCGAGGAGTTCCTGGCGCTGAACCCTGCCGGCACCGTGCCGGTGCTGGTGGAGATCGACGGTACGGCCATTTCCGGGGCCGACGTGATTTGCGAATTCCTGGACGAAGTCCATGACGACCCGCCCCTGATCGGCCGCACGCCGGTGATTCGCGCCGAGGTCCGCCGCCTGACCAACTGGTTCGATGAAAAGTTCAACCGCGAGGTCACGGAGAATCTGGTGGGCGAAAAGCTGCTGAAACGCTTTCTCGGCCAGGGCGAGCCAAAGGGGGCGCGCATCCGCGCCGGGCATGCCAACATCCACATGCACCTGAACTATGTGTCGTTCCTGGTGGAGCGTCGGCGCTGGCTGGCGGGCGACGATTTTTCCATGGCCGACGTGGCGGCGGCGGCGCATCTGTCCTGCGTCGACTATCTGGGCGACGTGCCCTGGGAAGATCACCCGGAAGCCCGCGACTGGTATGCCCGGGTCAAATCGCGGCCCAGCATGCGCTCCGTATTGTCCGACCGCATGCCCGGCTTCCCGCCGCCCCGCCATTACGCGGATCTGGATTTTTAACGCCGCGGCGGCGCGTCGTCGGACTTTACGTCCATGTTTTCGATGTTCTGACGGGCCGGGCCGGCGGCCGCGCTGTTGGGCATGGCGTTGAGGATTTTCATCCAGTCCGCCCGCGCCCCCGCGTCGTCGCCCTTGAGCCGGCGCAGGATGCCGCGTTCCAGCAAGGCCTCCGGATTGCCGGGATCAAGTTCCAACGCCGTATTGGCATCGGCCATCGCATCGGCCCGCCGGTCCAGGAAGCGCCGGGCGCTGGCACGGAGCGCATAGACGTCCGACCGCGACGGCGTCAGGTTGAGCGCGGCGCTCAGGTCCGTGTCCGCCGCATCGTAATCCCCCCGCGCCGCCCAGGCCTGGGCCCGGTCGACCAACAGGTCCGGGTCGCCGGGCTTGAGGGCGATGGCCGAGGTAAAGGCCCGCGTCGCGTCCTCGGGCCGGCCTTCCAGCAGCCAGGCCTGGCCCGCCTGATCGTACAGTCCGGCCTTGACCGCCGGTTCCTCAATGGAAATCTGGGCGAGGCGCTCCAGGCGCTTGGCCGCTTCGCCGTATTGTTCCAGTTCGATCAGGGCGACGGCCGCGCAATGGTCGGCCGCGTCGCCCCCGCTCAGCGACCGCCAGCCGATCGCCATTTCGAATCCGTCCTGGGGCCGGCGGCGGGCCAGGGTCATGCATTTTTGGTATTCCGCCGCCTGGGCCGCCTCGGAAGCGGCACCGAACCCCGTCTTCGCCGACGGTTGCCCCAGCAGGCCTTGCTGGGCCGCCGCCGGCAGGGACGGCAGACCGACGGCCAGGCACATCACCAGGCGCGCAAGCGGGCGGTGAAACGCGGAACAACGGTGAACGGGCGGGACCCCTGGCATGACGGTCGGGCTCTGGTTATAACCAAGCCTGCTTATAGGAGGCATTCCGCCCCCTTGTCGACCAGGGCCGCACGCGCATGACCAACCTGTTCTGTTTCGGATTGGGCTTCAGCGCCCAGAACTTGGCCCGCGACTTGATGGCCGAAGGCTGGATCGTCTCCGGCACCTGCCGGACCCCGGGCAAGCAGGCGAAGCTGCGGGCGGGCGGGATCGACGCCCATGTGTTCGACGGCACGGCCCCCCTGGACACCGCCGGGACGGCGGCCCTGGCCCGTGCCGATCATCTTCTGATCTCTATCCCGCCGGGGGCCGAGGGCGACCCCGTGCTGGCGCAGGCCGACCCGGCCCTCGAACAGGCCGCCGGTCACATCCGCTGGGCCGGGTATCTCTCGACCACGGGGGTCTATGGTGACACGGGCGGGGCGGAGGTGACGGAGGACAGTCCCCTCGCCCCGACCTCGCCGCGCAGCGAATACCGCGCCGCCGCCGAGGCGGCCTGGCTCGATCTCGACCGCCGCACGGGCCTTCCGGTCCATGTCTTCCGCCTGGCCGGGATTTACGGGCCGGGACGCAGCGTGCTCGACCAGCTGCGCCAAGGCACCGCGCGGCGCATCGACAAGCCGGGCCATCGGTTTTCCCGCATCCATGTCGCCGATATCGCGGCCGTGCTGCGCGCCTCCATGGCGCGGCCGAACCCGGGCGCGATCTACAACGTCTGCGACGACGAGCCCGCCCCCCAGGCCGACGTGATCGCCCATGGCGCCAAACTCCTGAGCCTGCCCGCCCCCGACCTCGTGTCCTTCGACCAGGCCGCCGAAACCATGTCGCCCATGGCGCGCAGCTTCTGGCGCGACAACCGGGTCGTCAGCAACGCCCGCATCAAAGATGACCTGGGCGCGGTGCTGTCCTGCCCGACCTACCGCGAAGGCCTGGCCGCGATCCTGTCGGCGGAGGGCTGAGCCGTTCGCCTCAATCATGGGAATCATCATATTCCCATATACGGAATATTTTCCTTGACTTGGTGCCCGCCGTCGCGTAGGGTCCTTTCATCGACAGGGCGAGGTGTGTCCGCGCTTCGGCCCTGGCCCGCCCTGTCGGTTTTTTCCTTCATTCGATCCGGCGCGCCCGGCCCCGCTTTGACCAGCGGGGTGCCCCTGGGCGCGCCCTCCCTTCGGAGACACATCCATGACAGCGAAACCGACCGCGCGCCGCGCCCGCCGGGGCAGCGCGCGCACCGCCTTTGACCGCCAGGCCTTGATCGACCAGTTGACCCGTTCCGACGGCGGGCTGGAGGACATCCTGGCCAAATCGCCCCGCGACCTGACCGAGGCCGAGGTCCGCCGGGTCGCCGAACACCGCCTCGCCCTGCCGCCCGGCGCGGAAAAGGAAGCCCTCGACCGGTTCGAGCGCGCCTTCTACGACGATGCCTACGGTACCGACCCGGCGACGGTCGACGAAACCGGCCGCCTGATGGCGCCGGCGGCGCGCCGCCCCGTCAACGCGGCCCCCGTTCCCGCCCGCACCATCGACGGCATCGACCTGTCACGCGCCGTCGGGCGCCTGGCGGAGCGTGTCGCCGATATCGCGGAAACCCAAGGATCGCGCGATGCCGTCCGCTATTTGCAGCGAGGCCTGACCCTTCTCAACCAGGCCGTCACGGAAGCGGGCGGCGACGGCACGGCCCCGGCTCCGTCTGACGGCCCGATGTTCCAGGACCTTGCCGACGACGGCGATCCGGGTCCCAAGACCCGCGCCGCCCTGCGCACGGCGGCGGCCCGTCTGGGGGCGCCGAAGGTCGAGGAAGCCTTCGCCCTTGGCCGGTTTGAGGCGGCCCTGCGCGGCCTGTCCGGCGGTGCCGCGCCCGGCGGCCTTCGCGCGGCCACGTCCGGGGCCTTCGCCGATTTGTTCCGCGAGCCGGCAGCCCTCGGCCCGCACATGCCGACCGAGGAAGGGGAGAGCCTGCAGATGACGATCAACGATCTTGGCAAGGTTCTGCTCGGCCCGCGCGGCTTCACCAGCCTGCGCGAGGACGGCATCATCGGGCCGAAGACGGAGGCGGCGCTGGGGCGCGTCCTCAAGGCCGCCGGCCCCCGGCGCCTGACGGAAACCATGGGCCGCAACCTGGGCTTCTTCCTGTTCGAGCCGCCGGAACCGGGCCGCCGATCCCTGCTGCAATCGGCCGTGGGACGCGGCGGGGGGAATCATTTTGGCATGATATAGGAAAATATTCTTGACACTTGCCAATCGATCTGTCATAACCAAGCCAACGAACGGGCGAGGTGCGCCTTCACCCCT
This sequence comes from Rhodospirillaceae bacterium, assembly GCA_002706405.1. Classification (GTDB taxonomy): domain Bacteria; phylum Pseudomonadota; class Alphaproteobacteria; order Rhodospirillales; family Casp-alpha2; genus UBA1479. The sequence continues at coordinate 26,635 of PALN01000070.1, forward strand.
GATCGTTTCAATCCCACATATAGGAGACCCCCATGGGAAACATGGAAAACGGCGCGGCGCTGCCGCCCGCAGCGCCGAAGCCGTCGAGACGGGCCAGGACCGCCTTAACGAATTGGCCAGCGGCGGGCTGGAACGATTGACCCGCATTCTCGACAACCTTCTGAGCGTCGGCACGTTGCTCAAGACGCCGACCTTTTTCGACTCAACCGTCAAACCATCTCGGGATGAAGACGGCGGCGCCTGACCGGATATAATCCGTGTCAGACGCCCATTGCTCAGGGTCCGGTTCATGAAACACTGGGATAGCCGCATACCGCCTGCGACTGGCGACCTGCTTTGCGACCTACCACCCCGGCGCGGACCGCACCATCGCCTGGGGGATTGTCGTGTTTCGGCGGCCGCCGGAAGAACGGCGAACCCTCGCCTGCATCGTCGAAGAAACGGTCCAGGTTCTCGGCCTCGCGGCCGACCGGGCGACCTATTTCCCCACGGTCTTCACAAACGATCAGGCACGCCCCGCGGCATTGTCCCTGAACGACAAGGTCCTGCTGCGCACGCTCTACGACCCAGCCATCAAGGCCGGGATGTCGCTTGAGGAAACCCGGCAGCTTGTCCCCGGCATCATCCACCGCCTGGTGACCGGCATGAAGGCGCGGGGCGAACAGGCACTTTACCAGGACTGATCCAGTTCGCGCCCGAACCGGCGCCCTATTCGGAGACCCCAGCCATGAGAAACAACCCGGCCGCCATTGTGGCGGCGGCGGGCGCTTTGCTGTGCGCGGCGATGATCGCGCAGGCATTGGCCTGACCGATGGTCGACCTGACGGACGGCGGCTGGGTGCTTTGCCTTGCCGCCGCCGACGCGGTCGCGATCCTTGCCCTGGTGTTGCTGATTGAACACCGGGCACGGCGCCAGACCATTGCCCTTGAGGACGCCCGCCACGAATTCGAGACCGGGTTGGCGTTCCTCGACAGCCGTTTGCGCGCGCGACGCGCGGCGGCCGACAAACTTCCCCCCATCGAAGACGAAGGAACCTGAGATGAGCCGATCCCCGGATCACGCGCAGGCGGCCCAGCGCGCCGCCGATGTCCTGGCCCGCACCCTGTATGGCGAGGCGCGGGGCGAGTCCGTGCGCGGCAAGGAAGCCGTCGCCGCCGTGGTCATGAACCGGGTCCGCCGCGCCCGCGCCGCCGGCGGAACCTATTGGTGGGGCGGCACGGTGGAAGACGTCTGCCGGCGGCCGTGGCAGTTTTCCTGTTGGAATGCGGGCGACCCCAACCGCGCCAAGGTCGAAGCCGTGGCCCCGGACAACCGGGTGTTCCAAACCTGCCAGCGCATCGCGCGGCGCGCCCTTGCCGGGACCCTGGCCGACCCCACCGACGGCGCCACCCATTACCACGCCAAATCGGCCAATCCGCCCTGGGCCCGGGGCAAGGCCCCTTCGGCCGAGATCGGCGGCCACCTGTTCTATGCCGATATCGAGTAGCCGCCGTGCTGAGCGCATTGATCGCGCCCGTGATCGGCGGGCTGTTCAACGTCATCGACCAGGCCGTTGAGGACAAGGACGCCGCCGCCCGCATCAAGGCGCGGCTCCAGGAAATGGCGCTGACCGGCCAGATGAAGGAGATCGAGGCGGCGGCCCAGGTCATCGTCGCCGAGGCCCAGGGCGACAGTTGGCTGCAACGTAATTGGCGGCCCCTGCTGATGTGCCTGTTCGGCGTCATCGTCGCCAACAACTACATCGTTCACCCCTGGTTCGGCGTGCCCATGCTGCCCCTGCCGCCGGACATGTGGGAACTGCTGAAGATCGGCGTCGGCGGCTATGTCGTCGGCCGGTCCGTGGAAAAGGGCATCCGCGTCTGGAAGGACCAGCCGTAATCCGGCCTGCCCCGACCGCGACGTCCATCCCCTGCTGACATTCCGGAGAAAGCCATGGCAGATCACATTCAGATCGGCGACATCACGCCGCGCAAGCGCTACGTCGCCGACGGCACGCAGACCCTGTTCACCTACCCCTTCCCCATTTTCAAGGCCGCCGATCTGGAGGTCTATCTCGACAACACGCTTCAGGAATCGGGTTACGCCGTTTCCGGCGCCGGGCACGACCTGGGCGGCGAGGTCAATTTCGACACCCCTCCCGCCGTCGGCGTCGGCGTGACGCTGCGCCGCCGGCTGACCATTGCGCGGCAGTCCGACTTTCAGGAATCAGGCGCCTTCCGGGCCCGCGTCATCAACGACGAGCTGGATTTCCTGACCGCCGCCCTGCAGCAGGTCGCCGACGACACGCGGCGCTCCCTGCAACTGTCGGCGACCGATCCGGACGCGGTGCTGACCCTGCCGGACCGCGCAACGCGCGGCGGCGCCTTCCTGGCCTTCGATGCGGAAGGCAACCCGGTGGCCGGCGCCGGGTCCATCGGCGGCCTGCCCGCCACGACTTTCATGACGACGCTGCTCGACGACGCGGACGCCCCGTCGGCGCGCGCCACCCTGTCCGCCCAGGAAGATCTGAGCGTGGCGCCGCCGACAAGCGGCAACGCGGGGTCGGTTCTCGCCGTCAACCCAGCGGGCAACTTTCACTACGACCCGACCTTGACCCATGGCGCCCATCTGACGGCGCTCAGCTTCGGCCTTTGAGGAGACCCAGACATGGCAACCACCCCCGATTATCTCGGTGCGCGAAACTCCCAATGCACCATCATCACCAACGGTGACGGCACCACGGCGCAGACCATCTTTACCGCCGGGACCAACGGGGCGCGCGTGCATCTGGTGTCCGCCTCCACGGACGACACCACGCCGTCGCTCACCCTGATGAAGAACGACGGCACCACATCCTGCATCCTTGCGACCTTCCAGCTGCCGACGAATTCGGGCCGCGTGAACGGGGCGCCGGCAGTCGACCTTCTCGACCCCACGGTCATCCCCTCGATCCCCGCCGACCCGGGCCGGTTCCTCACGCTCGGCGCGGGCGAGACGCTTGCCGTCGCCATGACCACCACCCTGACCGTCGACAAGACGGTGCACGTCGTGGTGGACGGGGTCGATTACTGATGAGCGCGCGGGGCGGAGACGAGCCGCGCCGCCAGGGACCGGGTCCGGCCGCATCCCAGGCGGAGGACGGCGGATTGACCATGGGCCTGCACCGCCAGACGGCGCATATGGATGATCCCGGCGTGCAAACCCATAACCGCCTGCACGGTGTCGGGCCGTCGCGGCGGCCGGTCGACGGTTTCAAGCGCGAACGGCGCCTGGACATCCGGGCGGAGAACTGCACCGGGATTCTGAAGAACGGCAACTGCGACGGCGACCCGTTCTGGATGCCGCCGGACGGCGCCTGGTACAACTGGCCTGGAATCGGCGGCACGCCCAGCAACCGCAAGGGCGGCACGATCATGAACCAGGCCAACCCCGGCAATCCCAACGGCTATGATTTCGCGGGCGGGCAATCGACGACCAATGTGCCCCTTGCCAATTGGAACGCGCCGCAGCGCACGGCCTATGCCGTCGTCTCCGACAGTGAACTGGTGGTCGTGCGCCAGCGCAGCATTACCGGGTTCGGTCAGGGCACGGGCGGGCCCGGCGACGACAATTACAATTGTTATGCCAACTGCAACTGCAATTGCGCCTGCGCCTGTGCCTGTGCCTGCGATTGCCAATGCGATTGTTGTTTTCCGGCGGGCACTCCGGTGACCATGGCCGACGGCACGCAACGCGACATCGCGTTGGTGCAGCCCGGCGACCTGGTGAAAGGCGCGTTCGGATTGATCAACCGGGTCGATCGCATGTTCGTCGGACGGATAGGCCCGCATAGTGCGTTCCTCATCAACGGGCGCTATTTCGTCGCCGGCGCACATCGCGTGTGGTCCCTGGCCCGAGGATGGGTCGCCGCCGATCCGGCCAGTTGGTACGCGGCAATGAAGGAGCCGGGCTCCCTCATCCGCTTTGCCGCTGTCCACGGTGTTGCCGAACCGCCCGCCGACGGAATCTACGCCCCCGAAAGTGAACGCCCCAAACAGATGGTGATCGGTGATCGGCTTGCCTGGGGCAGCCTTGACCGCTTTCTCGTCGTCGAGCACATCGAGCCCATCCACCATGACGGCACCCTGATGCTCTACGAGCCGATCTGCCACAACGGGTCCGGCAGTTACGAAGTTTATGGCGGCCTATGGGCCGTGGCGGGGCCCGACTACGCCTTCCCCTTCCAATCCTATCTGCAACAGGAGATCCAACATGACCTTGGACCGGCTGCTCAACTGGGACCGTGACACGGCGCTGGCCATCGCTCCTCGGCTGGCCTGGCTGCACCCCCATTGGATCACCACGGCAAGTCTGGTTCTGGCGCTCGTCGGCCTGGCCCTGATCGGACACGGAACGGATTGGATATCCGCCGTGACCGGTGCCGGGTTGATATTCGCCTCCCGCTGGGTCGACTGGATTGACGGCCATGTCGCCCGGGCGACCGGTCGCGCGACCAACCTGGGTGGGCTTTACGATATCGCCGTCGGCTATGTGACCATGGTTCTGGTCATGGTCGCCATCGGTCTGCGCCAGGACGATGGCGCTCTTATGTGGGTCGGTGCAGGCGCGGCGATTCTGCTGCGCCTCCTGCTGATGGCCGTCGGCTGGGGTCTGGCCCATCGGCAACGCCTGGATGTCGTGCCCTGGAATCCGCAAAAGCTCCTGACGCCGCGTCAGCGGCCAATCATGCGTCGGATCAAATGGACCCTCGACGTCTGCCGCAACGATTATTGGATCGTCCTGTTCGCGCTCGCGGGCGGGGCCGGCCTTCAACTCTGGGGATGGCTTTATACCGCCGTCGTCATCACCCTGATCCTCTGGATCGCAGCCGCAACGATGCGCTACCTGTGGCGCGTTCTCCCCGCGGCACCTCGGCACGAAGACGACCATCTGAAATGCGAGGCTGGCACATGTTAAAGCGTGCGCGACGTGTCTGGAGCGCCGCCGGGTCGAGCGTCGAAAACTTGGTTCACGATTGTACGATCGCGCCCGGTGCCTTGCGCCTGCGTAGCTGGTACCGACAGCGCGAGGGCATCAACCGGCCCGGTGAGGGGGGTGCGGGCGACAATGTGTTCGGCGAAGATTTTGCACCACGTCTTTCCGGCGCCCTGCTGACGCCGGTCGGTGATGTCACCATAGCGTGGGACAGCGCCGTCATGCGCGACGGCGCCGTGCACTATCTCTGCACCTTATGCAGTGGCGCGCCGGCACCAACCCCATACCAATTGATGGAGGTCGATTGGATGGCAGCGCTTTGCCCGGCACCCTATCGCCAAGCCGCCAAGTATCCTCATTGGCAGCATAAGGAGTTTGTCTACATCTCGGGCCTCCTAAACCATATCTGCGACACGGCGGGATTCGGCCTCGTCCCGGCCGTCAAGATCATCACCGACGGTGACGGCAGCGACGGGTTCACTGGCGAGAACGTCATCATCGAAGCCCGCCTGGGCCCGCTTGGCTTTGTCGGTGCCTTCGACCACTTGGATGCGGAAAACGCTGTCGAATATCGGGATGCACGAAAGGTGCTGACGGACGGCACGCCTAATCCGAACCTCGGGCACTTCAGTGTTCCCGCACCAATGCCCGAAGGATGGGAGTTCGGCTGATGCCCTATCGTCTGACCCTGCAAGGGGACACGACCGTCCATCTGCTTTACGACCCGGTTACATCCAGCCTGTGCCGAGACGACAATAGCGGCGAGCAACTTGTCCACCCGGCCTTCACGACTGACGACCCCGTGTCCTGGCCAGTGCCGCCGCGCGTGTCGCCGGACAACCCCGGCCGCAAGGCCAATATCCGAACCTTGAAGATCCAGATGGGGTTCAAATGCAATTACGCCTGCGCCTATTGCAACCAAGCAAGCTGGAACAGCTTTCTTGGCGGCGCGGTAGAGGATGCGAAATTGTTCCTCCGCAATCTCGACAGTTGGTTCGCGACCGGCACTGAGGCCAAGGACGGCGGGGGCGATCTGCGCATTGAGTTCTGGGGCGGCGAACCGTTCGTCTATTGGGCCAAGCTGAAGATTCTTGGTAAGGAACTGCGCCGACGCTATCCCAAGGCGCGGTTCAACGTCATCACCAACGGCTCGCTGCTGGACGACGATAAAGTCGACTGGCTGATTGCCCAGAAGGTCGGCGTGCAGATCAGCCACGATGGCCCGGTCCAGAAGTATCGCAACCCGGAAGACATCCTGGATGATCCGGAGAAATGCCGACTGATCCGCCGACTGATGGCGGCGGCGGGCCAACTGGACAATGGGGATGAGCCTTCGTGCGACGTGCCGGCTTTCGGTTTCGGGTTCGGCACGGTGCTGACACGCTGGAATTATTCTCTCGCCGCCGTGCGTCGCCATATCGAGGACAAACTAGGTGTGCCGCCGGGATCGATCTCGTCGAACACGGAAGAAATCCTGCTGCCTTACGACGACGATGCCCTGGCTTGCGTGCCGCAAGATGCGCGCGACCACCGGGCGGCCTTGCATACCCTGTTCACCGAAGCAGCCAATGGCCTGACCGTCCCCGGCTGCAATTCCGTGCGACGCAAGATTGAGGACTTTCTGGACTCGCTCAGCAAGAAGCGGCCGATCGCGGCCCTCGGCCAGAAGTGCGGCATGGACCGCGAGGACACCATCGCCGTCAACCTGATGGGCGAGGTCACGACCTGCCATAACGTGTCCGCCGACGATCCCCATCATAATCTGGGCAATGTCCGCGACTTGGCCGCCGTGCGCCTGGACACGGCGCATCATCACCAGACCCGCGATGAATGCCGCAACTGCCCCGTGGTGCAATTGTGCAAGGGGTCCTGCATGTTTCTGGAAGGAAAGTACTGGCAGGCCGCCTGCGATATCAGCTTCACCTACAACACGGCCATGCTGGCCGCCGCACTTTATTATATGACTGGTATGACGTTGACGCGGATTGATTCCTTGGACGGCGGCTTTATCCGCCGGCCCGGCACGTCCTCGGCAGAGGTCGTCCGCCTGGCACCGGCCGATCGGGCGGATGCGGTCAATGCGTGATCTCGTTCATCGCTCGGAGCCGCTTCCCGGCGTGATGGCCTTTGATTTCGCCGGCGGCCGCATCACCGCCATGAACGACCTGATCCTGGCGGAACTGCGCACCCCCACGACGACACCAGACAACATCCACGGCGACAACATCCTGAACAGGCGGGCGACCGAATGCCTGTTCGACCGCAGACCGCGACCGCCGGGCCTCAGCGCCTTGGCGGAACGGCTCTACGCCGCCTTGGCCGTCTACATCGGACAACGCCACCCAGCGCTTATCGGTGCACCCTTTCGCCATCGCTCCTGGTGCAACCACTACAAACCCAACGAAGGCGTGCCTTGGCACGACCATGCAGAGACCCCCGTGGTGGCCGTCTATTCAGTCAAGGGGGAGGGCGGCGACCTGATCATTCAGGACCGTGCAAACCCCCAGCGCTGTCACCGGGTGGAAACCCCGACGGGACGGCTGATCTTCATGGACGGCCGCATGCGCCATTGTTCGAGCCCGAATTTCGGGCCCGTCGAAACCCGGGTTTCCCTGCCCGTCAATTTCACCTTCGGACACGATCCGCATCCGACATCATCCTAATCGGGAGACCTCATGCCGCCGGTCAAGTTTGCCGTGTTCGTCGTCTTATGGAACAACACCCAGGGATTGGAAACGCCGCGCCTTCACATCCGCATGGCCAATTGGCTGCAGGAGAGATGGACCGAAGGTCGGCGCGAACTGCTGCTGATGGCGTTCCGAAATTCGGGTAAGTCGACGCTCGTCGGCCTGTTCAGCGCCTGGATGCTATGGCGCGACCCCGACCTGCGCATCATGGTGCTGGCGGCGGATTTGGCGCTGGCGCGCAAGATGGTACGCAACGTCAAACGCATCATCGAGCGTCACCCACTGACCCAAGGCCTCAAACCACAGCGGGCCGATCAATGGGCGTCGGACCAGTTCACCGTCAACCGCACGGCGGAGTTGCGCGATCCCTCCATGCTGGCCCGCGGCATCGGCGCCAACCTGACCGGATCCCGCGCCGATGTGGTGATCTGCGACGACGTCGAGGTGCCCAACACCTGCGACACGGCGCCGAAACGCGCCGACCTGCGGGCGCGCCTGGCGGAAATCGAGTACGTCCTGGTGCCGGGCGGTTTGCAGATCTACGTCGGTACGCCCCATGCCTATGACACCATCTATGCCGCCGACGCGCGGGCCGGAACGGAGGAAGGCAAGCCGTTCCTTGCGGGATTTCAGCGGCTTGAAATGCCGCTGCTCGCCCCCGACGGGCGGTCGCGCTGGCCCGAACGGTTTCCCGCCGCACGCATCGATGCGATCCGCGAGCGCAGCGGACCGAATAAGTTCAAAAGCCAGATGCTGCTGGAGCCGGTCAACATCCTGGATAGCCGCCTGGACCCGGGTCGCCTGATTGCCTACGCGGAGCCGCTGGTCTATGCGGAGCGCAACGAGGTTGGTGTCCTGACCCTCCGCGGTCGTCGCCTCGTGTCCGCATCCTGTTGGTGGGACCCGGCCTACGGCGCGCCAGGCCGCGGCGACGCCAGCGTGGTCGCCGGCCTGTTCACGGACGAGAACGGCATCCATTATCTGCACGCTCTCAGCTACCTGGAACATGATCCGGCGGAGGCCGCCCGGGCGGCAGCTGAAACGAACACCGACGATCGTGACGAGGCCTCACAGCAATGCCGCCAAGTGGCGGCGTTTCTGCGCGACAACCACCTGCCCTCGGTAACCCTGGAGACCAACGGCATCGGGCGGTTCCTGCCGGGCCTGCTGCGGCGCGCCTTGGGAACCACCGGGGTCGAGGCGGCGGTGATCGAAGCAACCAGCCACCGTGCCAAGGAACTGCGCATCCTGGATGCCTTTGATGCCGTGCTGGCGGCCGGGCGCCTTCATGCCCATGAATCGATCTGGCGAACGCCGTTCGTCCGCGAAATGCGCGAATGGGCGCCCGGCCTGCCTTGCCGGGACGACGGCCTGGATGCGGTCGCCGGATGCCTCCTGGCGGAGCCGGTGCGTCTGGGCCGCGGGGTTCCGCCCGCCGACGGCGTTGTCCGCCGCAAGCCCAGTTGGCGGGGCGGCGGGACTTTCACGGCAACGACGGAATTCGCTTTGTGACGTAAACCGACACGGCTGAAAAAGGAGCCTTCCCTTGGGTACCATCGAACAGAACCACGCCTTGCCGCCCGCAGGGCCCACGACCACAGATCAGCCAAACAACGTTGCGGAACCCGGCCTACCGGGCGTCGGTGGCGCGGACGGTATGGGGGGATATGGACGTACCTTCTTGAAGGCGCCCGTGGGACGCGGCCAAGAGAACAGAGCCGACGATGTGGGCACAGTCTCCGGCTTCCTTGCCGAGAACGGTCTGATGCCTGCCGCCACGCGGGAGGCCGATGAAGACTTTCTCAGCGCCATCGAAAAGGGCCAGAAAAAACTGAATGGACTGGCCGGGGACGGGCTCCGGGTCGACGGCATTGTCAAGCCCTGGGGGCCAACCGAAATTCTATCTCAACGTGCCGTGTCATCGGGAAAGATGAAGGCACCAGGAGAGAATATGCCGGCCAAACCCGGTCCGGGCGCGAGCGGCGTCATGCTTCAACCCGACACGCCGGATGAGATGCTTGCGCGATTGCAGCGGAAAAATCCCGACAAGAAGCCGGCAATAAGATTCCAGCCGATCGCCAACGTTCGTCATCTTCCCGGCGGCGGCATTCAAGGCGACCTTCCGCCTGCCGTCCTGGGTGAGAACAGCAAACCGGTTTCCGGCAATCAGGTGAAACGCGATCTGTCTGCGGCCGACAGAGACGCGATTATGTCCGCACTGCGAAACCTGGGTGACAACGCAATTCTGTTGTTGGGGCAAATTCTTCGCGTCGGGACGCCGACCGTGGTTACGCCAACGCTGGAGAATCCTGGAAGGTATTTTATAAAGGATGCGGAGAAAGGCGCCTGAGCCGGACCGCGGCGCCAGGCAAGCGGGAAAGAGCGCATTGGGATTTCGCTGGATCACACCGTCGACCGCACGACACCTTCGGCCTTTTTGGCGACGCTGTGCCCTGATCGGTTTCGGGTTTTTGGGCGCCGCATTCATCGCAGTCACGGCGTTCGCCCTTCTTGAACGCCATTTATCGGTTCATGGGCTTGATGATCTCGCTGGTGCCGACGACTTGATCGAAAGCTTCGATCTCGTCATGCATACCGCAGACCATGAACCGGTCGATTTTCGAATACCCATCCGAAAATGGACCGGGGACATTCCCATATTCTTCGATGCATCCGTGCCCGATTGGCACCGCCGTATGGCTGAGAAACAGCTTCCTTTGATTGCCCGCCTGACGGGTCTTCGGTTCGTTTTATCGAAAACCTACGATCCTCGATCGAGGCTGAATGTCGTCCTTGCGGAAGGTGCGGAAGCCAAGCGCAAGGCAGCTCGGCGCTTCACGGATGAAATAGACGATTCATGGCGCTTCGAAGATTATTTGTGTTTCGCGATCGTATCCAGAAACCGGGATGAAACCATCCAGGGCGCATTGGCCGCATTCGGCGTCAAGCAGCAATCGACGGAAAGCCATTCCTGTTTGATAGAGGAAATTCTCCATGGGCTCGGCCCGAGCGCGGATCGGGCTACCTATACGCCGTCCATATTCAGCGAGTTCACGATCCCCGTCGAGATCCCGCTGAACGACCAGGTTCTTTTACGCACCCTTTACGATCCGAAAATCAAACCCGGGATGTCGTCGGAACAAACGCGAGAATTGGTCCCTGACATCATCCGCGATTTGATCGAAGGAATAAAAGCACGCGGTCCCGAAGCGTTGTATCAACACTAGGAGTGTGCAGCTACCGGTGCCCCGTAGAAAGGAATTTTCCGTTCATGTCTGTACCTATCGGCGGCGGAAAGGCAAGCGCGATGGAGACTGCCAACGAAGCCCTGCGCGAGGCGAGTCTTGCCCGCCAGGCCATCCTCGCCCATGAGCGTCAATGCGTGGAACGATCGCGCGAGGCGGCACGGTCGTTCGAACGCATGGGCCAGGAACTGCGCGCCTTCATGGCCCAGACCCGCGAAGCCCAGACACGTTTGCACGACCGGGTCGACCAGACCCAGGGGCGCATCTCTGAGAATCAGGTGCAGGTACTGGAGGGTTTTGCGGCGCTCCGCTCGGGCCTGATCCGGGGCCTGTTCGCGGCCCTGGTCGCACTCACCGGCGGCGCCGCCACCATGGCTTGGTATCTGTTGACCGGGCCGATGGCCGGACGGCTATCGCCCTAGGCGGTGGTAAGAATTACTCGGCCGTCGAAATGCGGTGGATCAGTTCCGCCATGGTTTCCTCGGCGATCGGGTTGTCCGCCTGACAGGTGCCGGCCGCCCGGTGGCCACCGCCGCCGAAGCGCAGCATCAATTCGCCCACGTTGACCGGCGAGGAGCGGTCGAAGATCGACTTGCCGACAGCGAACACGGTGTTCTGACCTTGCTTGCCCATGACCACATGCATGGAAATATTGCATTCCGGGAACAGGGCATAGATCAGGAAGCGGTTGCCGCAATAGATATCCGTTTCCTTGCGCATGTCGATGACGGCGAGCTTGCCGTGCATGGTGGTGCAGCGCCGGAGTTGCTCCTCGAACTTGGGCCGGTGCTCGTTGTACAGGTCGATGCGTTCCTTGACGTCGGGGAGCTCCAGAATTTCTTCGATGGTGAAATTCCGGCAGTCCTCGATCAGGCCCATCATCAATTCGTAATTGGGAATGCGGAACCCGCGGAAACGCCCCAGGCCCGTGCGCGGGTCCATGATGAAGTTCAGCAATGCCCAGCCCTCGGGATTGAGCACGTCGTCCATCTCGTACTGCGCCGAGTCCGCCTGGTCGACGGCCTCCATCAATTCGCCTGAGACGTAGGGGAAACCTTCTTCCCCGCCGAAATAGTTGTAGACCACCCGCGCCGCCGACGGCGCCGTCGGATCGATGACATGGTTGTCGCGTTTGCCGCCGACCCGTTCCATCTCGCTCAGGTGGTGGTCGAAGGCCAGATAGACACGCTCGTCGAACGGCACGTTGGTCGAGATGTCATTGTCCGTGAGATCGACCTCGCCGTATTGCATCTGACGCGGATGGACGAACAGGATGTCGTCGATCAACTCCATTTCCTCGAACAGCACGGCGCAGGCCAGGCCGTCGAAATCGCTGCGGGTGATCAGGCGGAACTGGCGG
>PALN01000071.1 GCA_002706405.1 Rhodospirillaceae bacterium
GGTCGGCCAGGCCGGTCGTCTCGACCCCCCTCATCCAGCAACCGTTCCGCCGCCCGCAGACGATCCTTGTCGATGGTCGAGGCCACGTTGTAGTGGGTGCGCAGCTGGGGCAGGTGCAGATCCACCGTCTCGCGCAGCTCGGCGAGGCGGGCATCGACTTCACCCTGCACGCGCAGCTCGGGCGTCCTGTCGAAGAATGTCTCCAGCTCGCGCCAGGCGACCAGGGCATGGACCAGATTCGCCGGCATTCTGTCCGGCGCCGGCGGCGCCGGTTCGGTAACAGGTGCGGACGACGGGGCAGGGGACGCCGGATCGCCGCGGCCCACCGGCGGCAACGCCGCCAATGGGGTTTTCCGCGTCAATCCGAGGTCCGCGCCGGTTGCTTCGACGTACTGCGCGGTCACCGACGTCCGTGCGTCGCCGGCGGTCATCCCGACGAGGGCCTTGACCATCAGGCTGTGGAACACCTCCAGCTGTTTCGGCTCCACCCGGCCCTCGTTCACGAGGCGCCGGACGGCATCGATGACGGCGGCAACCAGCGTCGTGAGCACGTCCGCGGGCGTCAGGTTCGAGAAGATGGCCGAGATCTCGGCAGCCGCCCAAATGGCCGAGTTCTCGGCAGCCACCCGCAACGGATCGAAATCGTCCTCTGACGCCCGCAAGAACGCCTGCATTTGTCCTCGCGACGGCTGGGCGATGTGGCGGTCTGACCTCTCCTGCATTTTCTGCACGGTCTCCCGAAGCGCCCGGAGATCCCGCGCCATGACCATCAGCGTCGCCGCCTCGGGCTCGTCGGGCTCGGATTCCGCGCCGGGCTCCGGCCGCTCCGTGCCGGTGAGCTCGAAGCGCTCCGCCCAATGGCCTCCCATGCGGGTGCTCTTGAGGAGATTGTCGTCGCGAAAATCGAAGGACGGCACCACGAGCTGCAAAGCCGTGAGGAGCAGGCCGATATCCAGCAGGGACGTCGGTCCGAAATTCGGAACGCGCAGGAGGTCGGCCGGCGAGGGGTCCGCGACGACCATTTCGGCGAGGGTTTCGATACCGTCATTCTTGAGGCAGTTTGCCGCCCGGACCGACAAAAGCCCGAGCCGGGCGGCTTCGGAAACGGCTCCGTCGGCGGCGCGGAGCCGGTCAAGTCGCTCGCGATCGTAATTCCGCCGGATCAATGGAGGGTCCTCCCGCAGCCGAGCAAGCCGCAAAGCGCACTCAGGTCGAAGGATTCGTAGACCCGGCTTACGGTCGCCGGAATCGGAGGTCGATCACTTTATTGCACATTGTTTCCATTGAAATTAAACGATCTCATTCTCAATATGCGTCACCGTTAACGGGTAATTTCTAACATTGCGCCAATCTTAATTGGTGCTTTCGCCATGATTAGTTGGTCGAAATCGGGCTGAAATGCGGTTTTTTCGCCAAACAAAAATGATTCCGACATGCCCTCTTCCGGCCTTGGGCCGGGGTTGCTAGGCTCTGCGCCCTGTATTCCATTCGCCCGCGTGTGCCCTGGGGGGCGCCCGGCGGCCAGTTGCCTGAAGGACAGTGCATATGACCAATATCGCATTCATCGGCGTCGGCAACATGGGCAATCCCATGGCGGCCAATCTGATCAAGGCCGGCCATACGGTCGCGGCCTTTGATCTGTCGGCGGACCTGCTGGCCAAGGCGGCGAAAGCCGGGGCGCGCGCCGCCGGGAGTGCCGCCGATGCGGCTGAGGGGGCCGAGGTCGTCATCACCATGCTGCCCGCGGGCAAGCATGTGAAGGAGGTCTGCCTGGGTGGTCTGTTCGACCAGCTTTCACCGGGCACCCTGGTGATCGACTGTTCGACCATCGACGTCGATACCTCGCGCGAGGTTCATGCGGCGGCGGCGGCCAAGGGTTTCGCCATGGTCGACGCGCCCGTGTCCGGCGGCGTCGGCGGGGCCGAGGGCGCGACCCTGACCTTCATGGTCGGCGGCGCGGACGATGCCTTTGCCCGGGCCAAGCCCCTGTTGGAGAAAATGGGCAAGACCATCGTCCATTGCGGCGGCCCCGGAAACGGCCAGGCGGCCAAGATCTGCAACAACATGATGTTGGGCATTCAGATGGCCTCCGTGGCCGAGGCCTTCGTGCTGGCGGAAAAACTGGGCCTGGATGCGCAGCGCCTGTTCGACGTGTCGTCCACGGCCTCGGGCCAGTGCTGGTCGCTGACCACCTATTGCCCGGTGCCGGGCCCGGTGCCGACCTCGCCCGCCAACCGGGACTATACCCCGGGCTTCGCGGCCGCCCTGATGCTGAAGGACATGGGCCTGGCACTGGCCGCCGCCGAGAGCACGGGCGCCGATGTGTCCGTCGCGGAACAGGCGGCCTCTCTGTATCAGGATTACGCCGAGGCCGGGCAGGCCGGGAAGGATTTTTCCGGCATCATCAACCTGATCCGCGACCGCGCGAAATAGCAACAAAAGTAACGAAACGAAGGAGCATCCATCCATGACCATCAAGACCGGTGACCGCGTGCCCTCTGCCACGATTTTCAAAATGGGCGACGACGGCGGACCCGAAGCGGTGTCCACCGACGACTATTTCGAGGGCCGCAAGGTCGTGGTGTTCGGCCTGCCGGGCGCCTTCACCCGCACCTGTTCCGCAAAGCATCTGCCGGGTTTCGTTGCTCAAGCCCAGGCGATCCGTGATCGCGGCGTGGATGAAATCGCCTGCATTTCCGTCAACGATGCCATGGTGATGACGGCCTGGGGCATGGCCCACGAAGCGCCCGGCAAGGTGACCATGCTGTCCGACGGAAACTGCGCCCTGACCGAAGCCATGGGTCTGGCGTCCGACATGTCGGCCAAGGGCTACGGCAAGCGCTCCAAGCGTTATGCCATGATCGTCGAGGACGGCACGGTCACCCATTTCGCGCTCGAGACGGCACCCGGGCTTAACGTCTCCTCGGCGGAGCAGATTCTCGCGGCCCTCGGCTGACGCCCCGCCCAAGGAGAGACCGATGACCGACGGCGGCAACATGCGCCCGCTCCGCTTTACGCATTTCGGGGCGGCGGGCTGGAAAATCACGGATGGCGAGACGGTCATCCTGCTTGATCCTTATCTGTCGCGGGTGCGCTTTCAGGGCCGGCGCTACGGCCCCCACGACGCAACCGAAGTTCCCGACGATCCGCGCCCGGTGGTGAAGATGAGCGAGCCCGCCGGCCATGACACGGCGACCATCGACCGCCATGTGCCCGAGGCCGATTTCATCATCCTGTCCCATTCTCATTTCAACCACGCCATGGACGTGCCCTATATCGCCAACAAGACGGGTGCGGTGGTGATCGGCACGGAAAGCACCTGCAACATCGCCATCAACGGCGGCGTGCCGGACGAACAGATACATGCCGTGCGAGGCGGGGAGGATTACCAGTACGAGACCTTTTCCATCCGCGTGATCCCGAGCCTGCACTCGGCCCTGTCCTGCAAACTGTACAAGGACTTCGGCACCATTCCGGTACAGGACGAACCGCTGTGTCTCGATGACTATGTCGAGGGCGGCACGCTCGCCTATCTGATCCGCATGGGCGGGCGGGAAATCCTGCTGTTCGGTTCCATGAACTTCATCGAGCGCGAGATCGACGGCCTGCGCCCGGACGTCGCCTTCATCGCCTCGGCGCCGCCGCGCCTCGACATCCACGACTACACGGCGCGCCTGATGCGTTGTCTGGGCAATCCCCCGCTGGTGGTCGCGACCCATTGGGACGATCAGGGCCTGCCCTTCGGCGCGCCCCAGGACAAGGCTCTGGCCCATACGGAGGGGTTCATCCAGGAGGTCAAGGCGGCATCGCCCGAGACCGAGGTCTTCGTGCCGCGCCATTTCCAGACCCTGGCCCTCGATGCCCAGGGCCGGATGCGGGTGGTGGACTAGGCGGACGGGCGCTGTACCGATGCCCCATTCCGCATGCTAAGGTCGGCAAAACATTCTTGGGAGGATGCCGACATGACCACCATCAACACCCTGCTGCCGACCTCGCTGGTCGGCTCCTACGCTCAGCCCAACTGGCTGCTCGACCGGGCCAAACTGGCCGGGCGTTTTCCGCCGCGCACGCGGGCCAAAGAACTGTGGCGGGTCGATCCGGAATATCTGGAAGAAGCCCAGAACGACGCCACCATCCTGGCCATTCGCGATCAGGAACGGGCCGGGCTCGACATCATCACCGACGGCGAAATGCGCCGCGAAAGCTATTCCAACCGCTTCGCCACGGCGCTGTCGGGCGTTGATATCGATAATCCGGGCGAGGCGCTCGACCGGTCCGGCCATCCCAATCCGGTGCCGCGCATCGTTGGCAAAATCAGCCGCATGCATGCGGTCGAGGTCGAGGACGTGAAGTTCCTGCGCGCCAATACGGACCGCAAGATCAAGATCACCGTGCCCGGCCCCTTCACCATGTCGCAGCAGGCGCAGAACGATTTCTATGCCTCCGACGCGGACCTCGCCATGGACTATGCCGCGGCCGTGAACGAGGAAGTCCGCGATCTGTTCGCCGCCGGCGCCGATGTGGTGCAGCTGGATGAACCCTACATGCAGGCCCGCCCGGAAAAGGCCGAGGAATACGGGCTGGCGGCACTCAACCGCGCGCTCGACGGCATCGAGGGCGAGACGGCCGTCCATATCTGTTTCGGCTATGCCGCCATCATCCACGACCGGCCCGAGGGCGGGTATTCCTTCCTGCCGCAGCTGGCGGCCTGTTCGGTCTGCGACATTTCCATCGAGACGGCGCAGTCGCATCTGGATTGCACGGTGCTGGAAACGCTGCCGGAGAAAAACATCATCCTCGGCGTGCTCGATCTTTCGACCCACGACATCGAAACGCCGGAAACGGTGGCCGAGCGCATCCGCAAGGGCCTCGCCCATCATCCGGCGGAAAAGATCATCGTAGCGCCCGATTGCGGGCTCAAGTACCTGCCCCGCGACGTCGCCTTCGGCAAGATGAAGGCCATGGCCGACGGGGCGGCCATCGTCCGCGCGGAAATCGCCAAGTAAGAAACGCGAAGAGAGCAAAAGAAAGCCGACCCATGACCGAGACCAATACCCGGGTGCTGTTCAACGCCACGCCCGAGGGCCTGCCCGTGCCGGGCAACTTCCGCCTGGAGGAAGCCCCCCTGCCCGAACCGGGGGCGGGACAATTCCTGTTGCGCAATCTGTATCTCTCCCTCGATCCCTATCAGCGCATGCTGATGGGCGGCGGCTGGACCTACAGCCCCAACGTGCTGAAGCCCGGCGACCTGATGGTCGGGCGCGTGTTGGGTGAGGTGATCGCAACGAACAATCCGGATTTCCCCATCGGCGCCCACGTGGTCGGGCGGCTCGGCTGGCAGACCCATGTGGTGTCGGACGGATCGGATTTGGACTTCGTCGTCACGCCCAAGCCGGGCGTGCCGCTCTCGGCCTATCTCGGCGTCTGCGGGTCGACGGGGGTCACCGCCTGGGTCGGGCTCAAGATCACGGGCCAGCCCAAGGCGGGGGAGACGGTCGTCGTCTCCGCCGCCGCCGGATCGGTCGGCAGCTGTGTCGGCCAACTGGCCAAGGACATGGGGTGCCGCGCCGTCGGCATCGCCGGCGGGCCGGACAAATGCAAGCTGGTGGTCGATGAATTCGGCTTCGACGCCTGCATCGACTACAAGGCCCCGGACCTTGCGGGCCAGTTGAAGACGGCCGCGCCCGACGGCGTCGACGTCTATTTCGACAACGTGGGCGGCGAAATTCTGGAAACCGTCATGGGCCAGTGCAACCGCCTGGCCCGCATTCCCGTCTGCGGCGTGCTCGCGCGCTACAACGAAACGGGCGCGCCCTACGGCAACAAGAACATGCACCTGTTCTTTGACAAGTCGCTGAAGATGGAGGGCTTCGTGCTCAACGCCCATAAGGCCATCTGGCCCCAGGCGCGGGCGGAACTGGAAGCCATGGTCGCCGACGGCCGCATGGCCTACCGCGAGACCATCGCCCAAGGCATCGCCGCCGCGCCGGAAGCCTTCATCGGCATGCTGCAGGGCAAGAACCTGGGCAAGCAGCTGGTCAAGCTGACCTAGAGAAAAACTTAGTCGCCGGCCGCCGCCAGCCCGCCCGCGTGAAAGGCCGGTCGGTCATCCCTGTTCTCATCTTCGGCCATGCCGGCCGCCAGGGCGTCCGGCTGGTTGAAATAGACCGGGACGGGCCGGCACCGGTCCACATGCAGCTGATAAATATCCATGCGGTTGTAGTATCCGGCCATATCGTGATGCTGCTTCAGTTCCAACAGGCTGCTCAGATCGATATCGGCGATGACCAGGCCCTCTGTCTCTGTCAGGGGGGTGCCGAGCATTTCGCCGGACGGGGCGACGATCATCGAGGTCGACCGCGGGCTGGCGCGCAGCACGGCTTCCCGTTCCGCATCGCCCATGGCCAGCATCTCGAATCCCGCGTCATCCAGGAAACCGGCGCCGACGACGACGAACACCTTGGCTTCAAAGGCATGGGCGGCGGCGCGGACGCGGATCGCTTCCGCCAGATCATACGGTGCGGTTCCGACCGGGTTTTTGAACGGCCAGAGCGGAGGGTAATTGGCGGCATGCAGTTCTTCGTTCTGGGCCATCATCATATAGCGTGACAACGGATTGCCGTTCTCGCCGCAGATCAGGCCGCCGACCCGGCCGATCGGCGTTTCGATCACCCGCAGGCCCGCGGCGTCACCCGGGTTCCAGGTCAGCTTTTCATAAAACGTGGGCACCAGTTTGCGGTGGTGATTGAGGAGACGGCCGTCGGCGCCGATCAGCACTGCCGCGTTCCACAGCGCGCCATCGCTGACCGGGGACAGTTCACTGAACCCAAGCGAAACCATAACGCCATGATGGGCCGCCGCCTCGGCGATGGTCTTGATCTCGGGCCCGTCCACGCGCAGGGAATTGCGCGCCATGCGCACGAACCAGTCATGCCCGTCGATGGGGCGCGCCAAGGCGTTCCATATGGGAAAGCCGGGAATGAAGCTTTCCGGAAAGACCAGGAATTGAGCCCCCTGGCCGGCGGCTTCGCCGACCAGGCGGCAGGCCTTTTCGACACACGCCCGCTTGTCGAGCAGCGGCGAGGCCGTATGCGCCGCGGCGACGCGGATTACTTGATGAGAATCGGTCATCCTAGGAGTCTCCTGTTTGGATTTCGTGGCGGCAGGACGAAGAGCATCATTTAAGGCCACCATCTCCGGCCGGTCCCGACGCGACGGCGGGCTTGCTCCGGATTATTCGGGCACCAAGCCACAGCGCGAAGACCGCGGGCCCGAACAGCCCAAGGGCCAGCCAGCTGGTGATGAGATAAAGGATCAGCGTCATGGGGCCTGCGACAATGAAGATTGCCCGCTCGACCGCGCTTAGGCGTCGGCCCAGGGCGCCGAAGATGGCGCCCGCCATCATCGCCGTGGTGGTTACGAACAGCACGAAGACCAACGCGGTTTCCAGGGTGAAGTTGTCGAAATCAAGGAAGCCCCCGACGATCACGAAAATGAACGGCACGGCAAAACACACGCCGCCCAGTTTCACGCATTCCAGGGCGGTGCCCATAAACGAGCCGCCGGAAATGCGGGCCGCCGTCAGAATGCCGACGGCGACCGGCGGGGTCAGGGTCGAGAAGATGGCGAAATAGAACCCGAACATGTTTGCCTTCAGTGGCGACAGGCCGACGTCGATCAGGGCGGGCACGACGACGATGGCGATCAGGGCATAAGCGGCGGGGGTCGGCAGGCCCATGCCGATGAATAGGGACACCAGCATCCCGATCAGCAGGCCGGTCCATAAATTGCCGTCGGCGAACATGCTGACCGTGCGCCCCAGGGCCACGCCGGTGCCGGTTGTCGTCAGCGTCTGTACGACCATGCCGATGGCGGCCAGGACCAGGGCTAATTGAACCGCGGTCATGATGCCTTCGCGGATGCCGGCGAACAGCCCAGCCACCGTCGGCCGATGCGCCGCCGGGCGCAGAGCGGTGCCAGCCAACAACAGGGCCATTCCCCAGAAACCGGCCATGGCCGGCGAATAGCGCAAATACAGCAGCACGATCAGGACGGTGAACGAGACGATAAACGAGGGCGCAATCCAGCGGATTTTTGCCCAATCGACGGTGACCCGAACATATGGCACGCTTTCCGACCGGCAGATCAGGGCATAGACCCCAATACAGACCGCCAGCATGTACATGACGCCCGGGATCAGGGCCGCGAAAACGATCTCGATGTAGGACACGCCCAGGATCACGGCCATCAGAAAGGCGCCCAGGCCCATGATCGGCGGCAGCAGCTGACTGCCGGTCGAGGCCAGGACTTCGACGGCACCCGCCTGCTCGCGGGTGAAGCCGTTCCGCGTCATGGAAGGGATCGTCATGATTCCCGACAAGGCGATATTGCTGACCGCCTGGCCGGTGACCATGCCGATCAAGGTCGAGGCGGCGATGGCGGAATAGGCGACGCCGCCCCGGAACAGGTTGCCGATGGCGCCGCCGATTTCACCGAACATGTCGATCACCCGGCAGCCGTGCATCAGGCCGCCGTAGACCAGCAGCAGGAAGATTACGTCCGCCGAAAGCGGTGCATAGCTTAGAACGCCACGTGGGCCGCCGATCCCCGCAAGGAAGCTGACAATTACGTTGGTCGGCTGTGGGGAAATGGCGAACACGCCCGGCAAAAGATGGCCGAAGGCGAAATAGAGTGTCGCCGAGGCGCAGATCAACGCCAGCCCGACGCCCCAGATCTGCCAGGTCACGATCAAGACTGTAACGACAAGCAGCACGCCCATGGTCATGGTCTGGGTGTCGATGAACGGTTGAATGATCTCAAGGTTTTCCGCTTGGGCATAAAAGAACAAGCCGCAGGCGGCGGCCGCGATCAGGCCGCAAACCGCGCAGGCCAGGGTTATGGTCCGGGCCAGTGGTGTGGTGCGGGTGACGGCGGATGCCCCGACCATCAACGCGGCGACAACCAGGACCAGGGACAAATGCGTGAGATAATGAAGTAACGCGCCGTGCAGGCTGTACCACACCATGATGGATTGGTAGAGCACGAGGGCGAGGCCGACGGGCAGAACGGCGCGGTCACACATACGGGAAAGGCGATCTGAGAAGGTCACGGGTGGCCTCCAGTCCTTCGACGCGGTTGAATCGGACCCCGGTGGGGTTGGCTGGTCTGACTATATCAAGCTGCCGGGCGCAGGTATGGCCCGGGGTCCGGACGCGGCAGCGGGGCAAATGTCCCGCGCTGCCGCGCCGGTCCGATGCGTGCTATTTCTCCAGAATGCCGGCCTCGACATAGGCGCGCCGGGCACCCGGATGCAGACGATCCGGCGCGATCTTGGCGAGGGCGCCGACGGTTTCCGGGGTCCAGATCTGCGCGATGGCGCTGTACTTGCCGACTTCCGGCCCCATCTTCAGCCACATGCGGGTCAGCTCGTAGGCCAGTTCCTCGGGGAAGGACTTATGGGCCGACAGCATCATGTGGTTGCCGAAGGTGGTGATGTCGGTCGGCTGATTGCTGAATGTGCCGGCTTTGATCTTGCGGACCATGAAGGGGGCCCCCGTTTTCTTCACGTAGTCGGTGATCGTGGATTCCGGAACATCGACATAGAACCAGGGGCGGCGGGCGCTTTCCAGTTTCTTGAACGGGCCGGGTTCCAGGTTGTAGGCAAAATTGAGCGATGAATGGACGACGAGAGTGCCGACATCCGCCCGTCCGTCGAGCAGGGCGTCGATATTCTGACCCGGACCCAGGGCGTCGAAGGACTTGAGGGTTTTCGTAATGCCCCAGGCGTCCAGCATCATGCGCTGGTGCATGCCCCACTCGTTCTGGGTCAATAGGCCGACGGCGACCCGCTTGCCGCTGAAATCACTCGGCGCCTTGATGGATTTGTCCAAGGTGACGAACAGGTTGCTGGTCTGACTCATAACGCCGAGGACGCGAAAGTCAGCAGCCACGTCCAGAGGTTTGGGGAAGAACGGTTTAACACCCTCACGGGCGGCCCATTCGACGACCTCGCCAGACCCAAAGACGGTGTTTTTCCACTTGTCCGGCGTTTGGGCCATGAAGCGGACGTTGTAGGTGAAGCCCGGGGTTTCGACGGCGACCGGCAGAAGCGTTTTAGAGAAGTTGGGCGCATAGTTCTGCATGGTGGCCCAGGCCAGGTAAGGGCCGGAACCGGACGGCGATACGAGAACTTCGACCTTGGTCGGCTCGGCCTGGGCCGCACCGGCGAAAAGTCCCGCGGCGATCAGTGCCGCGCCGATTGTTGTGGTGATCTTCATAAGAGTAGCCCCCTGTCAGATGAGCATGTGAAGTGTTGTCGGTATCTTGTCACCAAGCTGCCGGCGGTATGGGCAACTTGGCAAAGCGCCTGTTTGCCAGGCTTGTAATCTGAGCCTCTCCCGCCCCCATTATTATGAAAAGAATTTTTTTTATAGTAACTTCATAAATAAATCCGATGAATGGATGTTGCCCATGGGACCCCAGGATATTCCGATCAGAGTTCTGCGTTATTTCGCCGCCGCCGCGCGGCTCGGCAGTCTCACGGCGGCCGCGGAGTTCCTGAACATTTCCCAGCCCAGCATTTCGACTGCGATTTCACGTATCGAGGACGACCTGAACGTCCAACTTTTTCTCCGCCGGCCGTCACAGGGTGTGCGTCTGACGGCGGCGGGCGAACGTATTTACGACGAGGTCCGCCAGTTTCTCGGTCATGTCGACGGTTTCCACGACAGCATCCGCAATGTGTCATCGGAACTGGCTGGAGAAATTCACTTCGCCTGCTTTATCAATCTCGGCCCCATCGTCATGGCCGAACTGTTGAGCAGCTTCCGCAAGCTGCATCCGACGATCCACGTCTCGTTCACCGAAATGAACCACAGCGATCTGATCGACGGCGTTCTGGACGGCACCTTCGAAATGGCGCTTGGTTTTGATCTTGAGATCCCTCAAGAAGTGAAAATCGACTATATCTCGGAACGTGCGCCGCAGTTCGTGTTGCCGCCCGACCACCGCTTGGCCGGCCGCAATAACATCTTTTTTGAAGAGCTGGCCAACGACCCTTTCATCCTCATGGATTTACCGTACACCGACAGTTACTTCCTGTCGTTATTCGCGACGGCACAGGTGCGCCCGAACATCGTCTACCATGCCCGGTCGTTCGAGACCTTGCGCTGTCTCGTCGGGGCGGGTTTGGGGTATGGCTTGCTCAATGTCTTTCCCAAGATCGACATTACCTATAACGGGGACCGCCTCATCAAGGTGCCGGTCGCCAATGCCGCCCGGCCCTTGAACCTGCTCCTGATGCGTCATCCGCGGGTTCGGCCGCGTCTGATCACCTCGGTCTTCGCCGATCATGTGAAGGCGTTTCTGCGCTAACGCGCGGCCAAGCCGCTCGGCTTGGCGGCTAGACGCAGGCGGCGCCCCGCAGATGCGCCTTGCCGTCGGTGCCGAAGGTGCCGCGGGCGTTGCCTTCGCCGATCCTGGGGTGGGTGAGCAGGCCCGTGACCTCGGCGCCCGCGATTTCCTCGCCCGTTACATAGGCCTGACCCTCGGCGGAATTTTCCAGGCGGTCGTCCAGGTCGATGGTGAACACGAAGCTGCGGCCCGCCTGGAAACTGGTGAAGTGCAGGGTCAGTTCCTCCGCCCCGTCGGCGACCACGGGGGGCTGCATCAGGCCGACCTCACCCTCGACGATTTCGAACTGCTGCGGCTCCGACGCGCCGGCACCGCCGAAGTCGGTGTCGAACACCACGCGCCCGGCGGAATTCGCCGCGCGGAATTCCAAGCTCAGCAGGGTCCAGGGTTCCTGGCTCTTGTTCTCGATGATGAACAGGTCGGGGCTTGAATCGATAAAGCGGATGACGACCTCGGGCCCGCAGGCGCGCGCCACCGAACCCAGGGTCAGGCCGCAGACCAATGCCAGAATGCCGATGCCTGCACGTCTCATGACAACGCTTCCTTGGACGTCCTTGAGACGCCCCGCACCGCGAAGCATGGCGCAAGTTTCAGGCGGCGGCAAGCAGATGGATGGAGAACAGATCGTCCGCGTCGGTCCAATGACGCGCGGCCTGCCAGCCGGCGCCGCCGGCGACGCGGTGGAAATCGTCGACCGCGTACTTGTAGGAATTTTCCGTATGGATGGTCTCGCCGGCGCGGAAGTCGAAGGCATGGCCGTCGATCCGCACCGTCTGATCGACCGTGCTTTCCAGATGCATCTCGACCCGGCCTTCGTCGTCGTCGTAGCGCACACGATGGGCGAAGCGGTCGCGGTCGAAGCCGCCGCCCAGCTCGCGATTGATGCGGTCCAGAAGGTTCAGGTTGAAGTCCGCCGTCACGCCTTTGGCGTCGTCATAGGCGGGCAGCAGCACGCCCAGATCCTTCTTCAGGTCGACGCCGACCACCATATGGGCGTTGTCGCCCAACATGCGTCGGGCGCGGGCCAGGAAGCGGGCCGCCTGGGCCGGCTCGAAATTGCCGATGGTGGAGCCCGGAAAGAAGCCGACCGTGGGGGCATCGTCGAGCATGGGCGGCAGCGGGATTTCCGCCGTGAAGTCGCCGACCACGGGGACGACGTGCAGATGCGGCAGGCGGTCGGCCAGGGCGGCGGCGGCGGCCTCCAGAAAATCGCCGGCGACGTCGATGGGCACGTAGCCGCGGAGATCGGTCAGCGCGTTGAGGAACAAATCCGACTTGCGGCTCGATCCCGATCCGAATTCCACGACCCAGGCCCGGGCCGGCAGGGCCGCCCCCAGATCGCCCGCGATGTCGGCCAGCAGGGCCAGCTCCGTGCGGGTCGGATAGTATTCATCCAGATGGGTGATTTCCTCGAACAGGGCCGAGCCGCGCACGTCGTAGAGCCATTTGCAGGGCAGCGTCTTGGGCGCCGCGGACAGTCCCGCGACGACGTCGCGGTGAAAGGCGTCCCGGGCGTCATCGTCCAGGCCGGTGTCTTCAACGTCGGCAAAGGCGTCCATCGTTGTCTCACCCATCCTCTGCAAGGCGCAGACCGGTGAACTGCCAGCGCTGATGCGGATAAAAGAAATTGCGGTAGGTCGCGCGGACATGTCCGTCCGGCGTGGCGCAGGACCCGCCGCGCAACACGTTCTGCCCCGACATGAACTTGCCGTTGTATTCGCCGCCGGCCCCATCCGTCGCGGCAAAGCCGGGATAGGGGGCATAGGCGCTGGCCGTCCATTCCCAGACGTCGCCGAACATCTGCTGCAGTCCGTCGTCGTTCTGTGCCGGTGCCGGGCGCAGGCGGCCCGAGCCGGCGAAATTACCGGATACGGGCAAGGAGCCCGCCGCCGTTTCCCATTCGAATTCCGTCGGCAGGCGCTTGCCGGCCCAGCGGGCGAAGGCATCGGCCTCGTACAGGCTGACGTGGGTCACGGGGGCGTCCGCGTCCACGGGCTGCGGGCCCTTCAGGGTCATGGTCCACCAGTCGCCGTCGCGGTCTTCCCAATAGGACGGGGCGACCCAGCCCTCGGCCTGGACCGTGGCCCAGCCGTCGGACAGCCACAACAGGGGATCGGCATAGCCGCCGTCGGCCATGAACGCCATCCATTCGCCGTTGGTCACCGGACGCGAGGCCAGGCGGAACGGCTGCACCAGGGCGTCGTGGCGGGGCGTTTCGCAGTCGAACGCGAAGTCGCCGCCGTCCCGGTCGGCGCCCACGGGCAGGATGCCGCCGTCGAAAGCGATCCAGCGCAGGTCCGGCGCGCCGCCGCCCGTGGCCAGCGGCTCCGCCGGGCGATAGGCGGGCTTCAAGGGGTTCTGCGCGAACAGGTGAAGAATATCGGTCAGCAGAAGTTCCTGATGCTGCTGTTCGTGATGCAGCCCCAATTCGATGATGCTCAGCAGGTCTTCGTCGGCGCCGCCCTGGCTCATAAGATCGGCCAGGCCCGCGTCCACATGATGGCGATAGGCGATCACGTCGGCCAGGGGGGGGCGGGTCAGCAGGCCGCGCTGGGGGCGCGGCTGGCGCGGGCCGACGCTGTCGTAATAGGAATTGAACAGATAGGCGAAGCGGTCGTCGAACAGCCGATAGCCGGGGTGACCGGGTTCCAGGACAAGGGCTTCGAAGAACCAGCTGGTATGGCCGAGATGCCATTTGGCGGGGCTGGCGTCGGCCATGGATTGGGCGGTGGCGTCGGCATCGGACAGTCCCTCGGCCAGGGCCAGGGTTTCGGCACGCATCGCCTGAAGCCGCCGCAGAAGGGCTTCTGATGCCTCGGCCGCCGATGTCTTGTTCAGTTCGGCGCGTCGGTTCTGAGATGCCATAAAACGCTGTTCGTGAATGCTTCCGCTTATTCGGGTGCGCGCGGCTGGTTCCGCGCGGCAAGGTTCCCCTAAACCTTAACGGACGGACCCGATCCTGTGTGGATTATTTTTTTACGGTTGTGCTGCGCCCGGACGGACGGGGCGGCCGGCGGTTCGGCTTGCGGCCGGACAATCAGATCTGATCGTCGCGGAAATACTCGTCGTCGCGGCCGCCGCCCTGCTTAATAAGCTCGTAGTCGCGCCAGTATTCCTCGACGTCGTCGCCGGGCTGGGGCCCCGTGCCGATGCCGTATTGTTCCCACTTTTCGCGGTCGCTCAGCTTGTCGAGGTTCGGTTTTTTGGGCGAGGTCACCTTCAGCAGGATGCCCGCGACGACCGTCGCGAAGATCAGCACGATGCCGATGGGCAGCCAGCCCAGTTGTTTGATCAGTTCCACCGTGACCTCCTTTGTGGTCCCGCAGGCTTACCCGGTTTCCGCCCGATTTCTGGCGGTGCGCCGCGTCCCGCTCCCTTCGATTCTCGGCAAATCGTCGTCGGCGCGGAAAAGCTTATACCGCGCGATGCTGACAGACAACTGACACATTGGGGAAAATCAATTGTTTCCAAGGGCTTCCGATCGCAGGATAGATTTAGGCCCGATGGCCTTGCGACGCCCGGCGCCGGGCGCCTACAAGGGATGCCAAGATGCGGTATTCCGGGCACATTCCCTGCCGATGGGCCGCGCCTGCGGCCTTCCTTCTTCTGCTGTTGCCGGTGGTGCTGGCGGCGGGTGTCGTCGCACCCGCGCCGGTTCTGGCGGCGGAGGCGGCGGAGGTGACCGGCCTGCGCCTGGGCCGCCACGCCGGATTTCTCCGCCTTGTGTTCGATTTGACGGCGCGTCCCGGCTATGACGCCCGGGCCACGGGCCGCCGGACGTTCGAGATCAGCCTGCCCGATGCGGCCCTGCCGCCCGAAGGCCACGCCGCCTTGGCGGGCGATCCGCTCGCCCCCGACCTGCTTGTCCGCCCGGCCAAGGGAGACGGGCCGCTCCGCTTTCAGTTGACCAGCCGCTTCGATGCGTTCATCCGCCGCGCTTTCGTTCTGGACCCGCCCAAGGGAGGCGTGGCGCCCGGATCCGGCACGTGGCGCCTGGTTCTCGACATCGTGCCGCGACCCGGCCAGCGCACCCCGGCGCCCGAGAGTGCGGCGGCCATGGCCGCGCTGCCGCCGCTGCACGGTCTGGTGCCGGAAGATCCCGATGACCGGGGGCTCGGCGCCGGCGCCCCGATGCCGCGCCCGGCGCCGCTGGCGGAAGCCCCCGGCGACCACTCGGCCCCCAGCCCATCCGCCGCCCCGGCCCAGACCGAAGTCTCCTGGGCGCGGGCCAGCCGTATCCTGCGCGAATTGCAGGACCGCCAGGCGCCCGAGGCGGCGGCGCCGTTGCCGCCGCAACTGGTTCTGGCGCCCAAATACCGCCGGCCCGTCGTGCCGCTGCGGTGACCTCGATGGAATCGCCGGACTCGCAATCTGCGTCGCAGATCGGCAATTGCGAATAAATTTTTCTACCGACCGGATGTGGGCGGACAGGGCCAGCCCCGCCCCCCGGCAGGCGCGCCAAGGGGCGAAACGCGCGGAAGTGCGCCGTTTGCCGGTCGATCAGGTCCCCTAAATTAGTAAATAATTTCAAAGACTTTGTAAGCTTGTTGTCAGCAACGCGTCAGGCTGGTGTCAGGGCCGTCTGGCATAACACGTGCAACTTACATTGCGCCGTTCAGGGGCTTGGTGCTCTTGCCTCTGGGGCGGTTTTCTTGATGGGAAGGTCTTGGGCCAACATCCGCAAGAATGAATCAGTCACACGGCGGGCCAAACATGCCGGTGAACGATTGTCGCGGATTACCTTGAAACGAATACGACTACGCGGAGTGAATTAAATGACCATCAACATGAAAAACGTAAGTGTGCTCGGCGCCGTCATGGCCGCCGCTTTATATGCTGGCCAGGCTCAGGCCGCCAGTTCCGTTTCTGCCGGTGCCAGCGTCGAAATCGCAGCGCCGATCTCCATCTCGCAGACGGCGGCGCTCGCCTTCGGTAACATCGGCCCCAGCGCCGCTTCCGGCACGGTGACGATCTCGCTGGCCGGCGCGCAGAGCGTGACGGGCGGCGTGACCGCCCTTGGCGGTACGGTTGCCGCCGGTGCCTTCACGGTGACGGGTGCCTCCGGCGCCGCTTACGGCGTCACGGTTCCGGCCACCGTCAGCCTGACCGGTCCGGGTACGGCGATGACCGTGACCCTGACCGACGATGGCGGCGGCTCGCTCACGGGCGGCACCGACACCTTCAATATCGGTGGCACGCTCGCGGTTGGCGCCAGCCAGACCGCCGGCAGCTACTCGGGCACCTACACGGTTTCCGTCAACTATCAGTAACTCCGCAGCACATGGTCCGGCCCCGGCGCCAATCCGGGGCCGGCCGTGTGCACGGGATTACTGGTTCCTGTTGACCTCGTGCTAGGTTGAAGGTCGTCATGACCAAGCCACGCACCCTTGTGATCCGTTTGCGCGCGGTCGCCCTTGTGGCAGCCGCGTTCATTCTGTCGGCCCCACTGTTCGATGCGGTGGTGGCCAAGGCCGTTCCCGGCTGGGGCCAGGCCCTGGCCCAATCGATCAACATCACGGAACGCCGCAGTCTGCGGTTCGGCAAGGTCGCGACGTCGAACACCCCGGGCACCGTGGTGGTCTCGCCGTCGGGCAGCAAATCCGTGACCGGCGGCGTCATCGATCTGGGCAAGAATCACCGCGAAGCCGAATTCCGCATCACCGGCCCTGATAACGCGCTGGTCATCGTGACCTTGCCGACCACGGCGACGGTCACCGGCGGCGGCGGCACCGGAACCCTGAGCAATTTCACCATGAACGAGTCCAATCCCATCGATCTGGGACGGCGGGGGCGCGCGGACATTTCCGTGGGTGCCACCCTGAGCCTGGGCACCAACATGCCGGGCGCCGACTATTCAGGGTCGTTCACCATCTTCGTGGATCCGCAATGATGGACGGGCGCCGTCCCACGGTATTCCTGACCGGCGGCGAAGGTGGCGGTCAGGCGGGGACGATTATGCTATGCTTTAGGGATGCGATCCCCGGTTCAAAAGGCGTGATGACGTGATGACCGTGCTGCGCACCCGATCGTCCTTTCTGCGATGGATTTCAAGCCCGGTTCTGCCGGCCATGGTCGGCGCGGCCCTGCTTCAAATGACCGCCGCCGACATCGCCGTGGCGGGACCGAATGCAACGGCCAACGTGACGGTCCAGATCGTCCGCCCCGCCGGCGTGATCGGACTGCAGGAGTTGTCGAACGCGCAAGGCTTTCTGTCGCCCCCCGGCGCGGACGGCAGCGATCCGTTCGCTGAGGCGGCCAGCCCGACCTCGCGCGGCCCCGTGCGCCGGCCCTCGAACGGTGCCCTGGCTGCGGCGATCGCCATTTCCGGCGTGCCCAATCAAAGCTTTTCGCTGACCTTGACGGATTCCCTGGTGGTGGTGACCGATACGGGCGAGCTCGTGGTGACTAACTTTGAACACGACGCCGGTAATAACCCGACCATCGGCCGGGACGGTGCGGCGCAGATCTCTATCGGCGCCAGGTCGCAAAGCGGGTCGCCGGCAAGCCTGCAGCAGCTGACGACCAACGCCGGCGGGCCGGGCCCCGATGCCGACGGCGGCCTTGATCCCAGCATCGTCGCCGTCACCGTGCAAACGGCCGAAGGCCCCCAAGTCATCCAGATTCAACGTCCCGACAGTTTTGGTCCGACCATTTTCGGCGAAAAGTTTTTCACCGTTATGGTTTCCTACAACTGAATGTTCGGATAAACCTTGATCACACGCGACGCGTTAAGCAAAACAATGGTTTAGGGGAGTGTCGGAATGCGTCCATCCAGATTGATCGCGGGGATTGCCCTGCTGCTCATGATCGCCGGCCTGGCGGGTTATTCCCGCCCCGCGGCGGCGCAGGGTTTCGGCGACCTGGTCGTGTCGCCGACCCGCGTCGAACTTGAAGGCCGAAATCGGTCCGCCACCGTCACGCTGACCAATCGGGGCGCGGAATCCGCCCTGTTCCGGATTTCCCTGATCGCCATGGAAATGGATGAAACGGGCAGCCTCAAGGCCGTCGATCAGCCGCCTGCCGGCATGCTGACGGCCGAGGAGCTGGTGCGTTACGCGCCGCGTCAGGTCGACATCCCGCCGGGCGGCACCCAGACGGTGCGCCTGGTTTTGCGTAAGCCGACGGATCTGGCGCCGGGCGAGTACCGCTCGCACATGTTCTTTCGCGCCGTTCCGGCCGAGGATGCCGGGCGCGCCATCGACGAAAAGGCCGGCCAGGGCGGCGTGTCCGTCAAGCTGACGCCGATCTTCGGGATCACCATTCCGGTCATCGTCCGCAATGGGGACCTCGACGTGAAGGTGGCCCTGTCGGACCTTGCCGTGGTCCCGGACAAGGACAAGAAGAAGCTGACCTTCAAGCTGACGCGCCAGGGGAACAAGTCCGCCTATGGCGACGTGAAGGTCGAATACATGCCTGCCGGCGGCGGCGCGCCGGTGGTCGTGGGCGAGATTACGCGCCTCGCCGTGTTCACGCCGAACACGGAAAGAAAGGTGGAGGTGCCGATCGTGGTGCCTCCCGGAACCACCCTGGGCAAGGGGATATTGAAGGTCCTCTACCGTCAGGTTGACGGAGACACGACACTGGCCTCGGGTGAAGTCACGCTGCCATAACCCATACGGCGGGTCCCCGACGGGGGCGGCGCCAGCCCCTGTAAGCGGGGCAGGACGGCATAACGGACATGCCGCCGGACGGTTTCCGCCCGGTGCGTTCGCGGTGATCGGCCGCCTGTCGCCTCGCCGCCTGAGGGCATGGATGATGTTGTGCGTCGTCTGCGTGCTGGTTTGTGCCGGCGCCACGGCGGCCTGGGCGCAAAGCGGCGACAACCGCCACCGTCTCAATCTGCGCGAATCGCTGATTCTGGAACTGCGTCTCGGCGATCTTCGCCTCAGCGACGGGTTCTTCGCGTTTTTGTCCGGCTCGTCCCTGGAACTGCCTTTGGGGGATTTGGCCCGGACGCTCGACTTCGCCATCAGCACCAATGCCGAGGCCGGCACCGCCGGCGGCTGGTTCCTCTCGGAAAACCGCCTGTTCTCGCTGTCGATCGGACGTCGGGAAGTCACCATCGAAGGCCGAACACGGACCTTCGATCCGGCGCTGGTCCATGCGGCCGACGGCGACATCTACGTCGATGTGCGCCTGTTGTCGCAATGGTTCCCCATCGACATCGCCTTCGATCTGCCCAACCTGACCGTAACCCTGACGTCGCGTGAACCACTGCCCATCGAATCCCGGCTCGCCCGGGAAGACGCCCGTGCCCGCGCCCTTCGCCAGCGCGGCCCGGACCGCGATTATCCCAAGGAAGACCAGCCCCCGGGCCTGATCTCTGCTCCCCGTGCCGACGTTTATGTGCAGGGCCTGCGGGCGACCCACGGCTCGCAGGCCAAGCGCTATACCTATTCCTACAACATGACCGGTGCTGCCGACGTGGCCGGCACCAACGCCAGCGTGTTCGTCAGCGGTCAGAACGGCCAGGCCATTTCCGACATCCGCACGACCTTCGAGCGCACGGACCTGGACGGCCGCCTGGGCGAAAGCGTGTTGGGCGACCTGAGCGCCACGCAGATCCGGGGCGGCGACATCTACACCCCGCAGTTCGCGCTGACCACGCGCAGCCAGGTCGCCAACGGCGCCACGATCACCAATTTCCCCGTCGGCGGTACGCCCGATGAATTCGACCGCATCACCCTGACCGGCGACCTGCCGCTGGGCTGGGAGATGGAGGTCTACCGAAACGAAACCCTGATCGATTTCGCCGAGGCACGGTCCGACGGGCGCTATGAATTCACCGACGTGCCGCTGCTGTTCGGGGTCAACGTGGTGCGTCTGGTGTTCTACGGCCCGCAAGGCCAGGTCCGCGAGGAAACCCGCCAGATCCGCGTCGGCCTGGACCAGATCAAGCCCGGCGAGGTCAAATACGAGATTTCCGCCGGACTGCACGACGACCGCCTGATCGCCAACCAGCGCGCTTCGGGCACGGACAGCCGGCGCGACCAGGCGCGCTTGCTGGCGCGGGTGCAGACGGGGATCAACAAGAACCTGTCGCTCGGCGGCACCATCGTCGCCATTCCGCGCGACGACGGCGGCCGCGACACCTATGTGGGGACGACGCTGGCGACCTCGTTCGGCAATCTGTTCGGCAAGGTCGATCTGGTCGATCAGCAGGACGGCGGCTGGGCGACGCGGATGTTGGCGCAGACCTCCATCCTCGGGTTCTCGACGATCCTGGAACACAACATCACCAAGAACTTCGTCAGCGAACAGTTCACGGGAACGGGGGATTCCAAACTCAATTCCTCGACCACGCTGCGTGTCGACGGCGCGATCTCGGTCTTCGACCTGCCGCAGATGCCCATCAGCCTGACACTGGATCACGATCGCTTCGTCAACGGCGACAAGACGACGACCCTGTCCAACCGCGTCACCGTGCCCATCGGCCGCCTGTCGGTGACCCATACCCTCGACTATTCGCGGACCAAGACATCGACGGGCGTCGACAAGACGGCCTCAGGCACCTTTCTTCTGGGGGGGCGGGTCGGCAGCCTGCGTCTGCGCGGGACGGTCGGCTACAAGGTCTTGCCGACCACGGATTACGGCACCATGACCGTGACGGCGGACAAGCGCATTTCCAAGGATCTGGAAATCAGCCTCGGGCTCGAGCGCTCGGCGCCGCCGGACGTGGTCAACTCGGTTTCCTTCGGGCTCAACCGACTGACTGAATGGTCGGCCTGGGGGCTGGATCTGGAATATTCCGACGATGCCGTGTTCCAGGCCCGGGTCAACATGGCCATGTCCTTCGGCGTCAATCCGGCGTCGGGCCGGCCCATCGTCACGGCCAACCGCATCGCCACCCAGGGCGCGCTGATGAGCCGCGTGTTCCTGGACCACAACGGCAACGGCCTGTTCGACGACGGCGACAAGCCCATGGAAGGGGTGCGCCTGGAAATCGATCGCGGCATCCAGCGCGAAAAGACCGATGCGGACGGCTTCATCTTCATCCCCGCCGTCTCGCCCAACCGCAACCTGGTGGTCAAGCTCGACGCCGACAGCCTGGGTGATCCGTTCCTGGTGCCGTCGAAGAAAGGCGTGTCGATCGTGGCCCATCCGGGCGGCACCGCGCGGGTCGATTTTCCCGTGGTCACGACGGGCGAGATCGACGGCACCGTGTTCAAGGTCTCCGGCACCAAGGTGTTTCCCGTGTCCGGCGCCGAGGTCCAGATGCTCGATGCCGACGGCAACGTGGTGCGCGAATTGCGCTCGGCCTTCGATGGCTTCTACCTGATGGAATTCGTGCCCCCCGGCGATTACAGCCTGCGCATCAACCCGGACCAGTTGGCCAAGCTGGGTCTGGTCACCGAGGGCGTGCGCCGGGCCACCATCGCCGGCGACGGGACGGTCGTCAGCGGTCAGGACTTCGTGCTGCGGCCCGCCGGGTCCGATGCACCGGCCCCCACGCCGGCACAGTCCCCCGCGCCCGCGCCTGCGGCCGCCCCCGATCCGGCGGACGGGCCGCCCCCGCCGGCGGCGGTGCCGGTCATTCCGGTCACTCCCGCGCCGCCGCAATAGCGCCACCACCCGGCTTCGGCCACATGGGGGGTTGGCAGGCATCGCCGGCTGGGTTTAAGTGGCGGGACACGCCGCCCGTTCCGGAGCGGCCTTCAAAAAACGACCCAAAGGGAGCCCATCCATGGCCATTCAACGCCACAACGTGACCTTCGACCGCCTGTCCGACGACGTGCTTGCCAAATGGCGCGCGATTCCGCCGGCCATCGTTTCCGACATGATGAACCGGACCCAATGCATGGCCGGGCGTATCAAGCCGGTGAAAACGGGCATGACGGTCTGCGGTCAGGCGCGCACGGTGACCTGCATGGTCGGCGACAATTCGGCGGCGCATTACGCCATCGGCCTGCTCAATCCGGGCGAAATTCTGGTCATCGACGCCGGCGGCTATGCTGACGTGGCGGTCTGGGGCGGCATCATGACCCACGGCGCCGTCGCCAAGAAGGCCGGCGGCGTGGTCATCGACGGGGCCATGCGCGACGTCGCCGAAATCGCTGAGATGGGCCTGTCCGCGTTCTGCGCGGCCCATGTCCCCCAGGGCCCGCACAAGGGCTTCGGCGGGGTCATCGACGGCACCATTTCCTGCGGCGGGGCGACGGTGTCGCCGGGCGACATCGTGATCGGCGACGACGACGGCGTGGCCGTGGTGCCGCTGGCCCGTGCCACGGAGTTGCTTGCCGCGTCGATCGAGAAGATCGCCGACGAGGACGCGACCATCGCCCGCATCAAGGCCGGTGAGACCACGGCCCAGATGATGGGCCTGCCGGAACCGGAAATGCTGCCCTAAGCCGGTAAGGACACCCGCCGCCATGACGACCCCCGCATCGCCATCCCTTGAAACCGTGCGGGTCGGCAATGCCGACTTTCCCCGCCGCCGGCTGATTTCCGGCACGCCGCCGCTGGACCGGCTGGGCAATCTGTCGGGCCGGGACGGTCGTGCGCCGATCTATGTAAAGCGCGACGACCTGACGGGCCTGGGCCTGGGCGGCAACAAGGTGCGCAAGCTGGAATTCTATACGGGTCACGCGCTGGCCCAGGGCTGCGACACGATGATCATCACCGGCGCCGTGCAATCCAATTACGTGCGGGTCACGGCGGCGGCGGCCTGTGCCGCCGGCCTGGACTGCCACATCCAGTTGGAAGACCGCGTCGCCGGCATGGATGCGGGCTACCGTACGGGCGGCAACGTACTGTTGGACCGCATGTTCGGGGCGACCCTGCATCACCTGCCGGCCGACGCGAGCGAGGCCGATGCCGACGCGGGCCTGGATGCCATCGCCGACGACTTGCGGGCCGAGGGGCGGCGGCCCTACGTCATTCACCTGGGCGCCACGTTCGAGCCGCGGGGTGCCCTCGGCTACGTGCTGGGAGCCCGGGAAATCCTCGACCAGATCGCCCAGGCCGGCATCACGGTGACCCAGGTCGTCACGGCATCGGGCAGCGGCCTGACCCATTCCGGGCTGCTGACGGGTCTGCGGCTGGCGGGCTCCAATCTGCCGGTGACCGGGGTCTGCGTGCGCCGCGACGCGGTCCAGCAGCGGGCCCGGGTCACGGAAGTCTGCGCCAACCTGGGGAAACTGATCGGCCGCCCGGACCTGGTCGGGCCTGAGGACGTGATCGTGACCGATCGCTTTCTTGCTCCCGGCTACGGCAAGAATTCACCGCAAAGCTGGGGCGCGTTTCTGGCCGCCGCGCGCCAGGAAGGGCTGCTGCTCGATCCCGTCTATACCTCGAAATCCTTTGCCGGCGCCTTGGCCATGGCCGACGACAAGGGCGCCATGGCGGGCGGCGCCGTGCTGTATCTTCATACCGGCGGCCTGCCGGCCTTGTTCGCCTATGAGGCGGCCATCGACGCGGCCCTCGCCGCCGCCGACCCGCAATCGAACCAATGAGTAGGATCATGATGGACTGTTTCGCCAAGCCAGGAGCGGCCGCCGTTCCCATCACCGCCGTTACCGCCAAGGACCTCAAGGCCTGGTTGGCCAAGCAGGACGCCCCGACCCGCGCCTGGGTCACGGCCAACGGCTTCACGGCCGCGGCCGGGCGCCATCTTGTCCTCCCCAACGCCAAGGGCGGCGTCGGCCGGGTCCTGCTCGGCCGGGGCGCGCCCGCCAGCATGTGGGATTTCGGCGACCTGCCCAAGAAACTGCCGGCCGGACGCTACAAGCTCGACGGCATGGACGCCAAGAAGTCCGCCGGGCAGGCCAACGCCGCGGCCCTTGCCTGGGCGCTCGGCAGCTATCATTTCGGGCGTTACAAGGCGGGTGCGAAGGTCGCGGCCAAGCTGGTCTGGCCGGCGGCCTGCGACCGGGCCAAGGTCGAACGGGAAGCCAAGGGCACCATTCTGTGCCGCGATCTCATCAACACGCCGACCAACGACATGGGCCCGGCCGATCTGGCCGATGCGGCGCGGGCCCTGGGCCGCGCCTTCAAGGCGCGGGTGCGGGTGATCGAGGGCGACCAGTTGCTCAAGAAAAATTTCCCGGCCATCCATGCGGTCGGCCGGGCGTCGGACCGCGCCCCTCGCCTGATCGATCTGACCTGGGGCCCGGCCAATGCGCCCAAGGTGACGCTGGTCGGCAAGGGTGTGTGTTTCGATACGGGCGGGCTCGACATCAAGTCCGCGGCCGGCATGAAGCTCATGAAAAAGGACATGGGGGGGGCTGCCCATGTGCTCGGCATTGCCCATGTGCTGATGGCGGCGGGGGCCAATATCCGGCTGCGGGTGCTGATCCCGGCGGTGGAGAATTCGATCTCGGGCAATGCCATGCGGCCCATGGACATCGTCGCGACGCGGCGCGGCACCACGGTCGAGATCGCCAATACGGACGCGGAAGGCCGGGTCATCCTGGCCGATGCCCTGTGGGACGCGGTGGCCGAGGCGCCGGATTTGCTGATCGACTTCGCGACCCTGACCGGCGCGGCGCGGGTGGCGCTGGGCACGGACCTGCCGGCGTTGTTCTGCAACGACGACAAACTGGCGGCGGATATCCTGGCCGCCGGGACCGGCGTCGAAGACCCCTTGTGGCGTCTGCCCTTGTGGGACGGCTATCGGGCCATGGTCGACGGATCGCAGGCCGACCTGACCAATGCGCCCGAAGGGGGCTATGCCGGGGCGATCACGGCGGCCCTGTTCCTGGAGCATTTCGCGACCCCGGAAAAGGGCAAGCCGGTGCCCTGGGCCCATGTCGACCTGATGGCCTGGAACCTGAAATCGCGGCCCGGCCGGCCGTCGGGCGGCGAGGCCATGGGGCTGCGCGCCATGGCGGCGATGATTCTGAAGAGGTTTGCCTAGGCGGCTTGTCAGGGGCGGACAAATGAATTAGAAGTTCCGACAGCGTAATGAATGTCGGCGGGCCAAGCCGAACGGCAACGGAATGGCCCGGACAGGGGAAGTAAGTTCATGGAATTAAACGAACTTCAGGCATTGGACATCTGGCGTCGGGCGATCGTCTCCAGCGTGCGCCTGGATGCGCCGGATCTGTCTGCGCGCCAGATGGCGCTGTTGCTGACGGTCTATCTGACGCCGCCGCCCCATACGGTGCGCGGCATGGCGGATATTCTGAAAGTGTCCAAGCCGGCGGTTACCCGCGCCATCGACCGGCTGTCGGAACTGAATTTCGTGCGCCGCAAGGTCGATGAAAACGACCGCCGCAGCGTGCTGATCCAGCGCACGGTCCCGGGATCCGTGTTCCTGCGCGAATTCGGCGAACTGATCACCGCCGCGGCCCGAGAGGGCGCTGCGGCGGACAGCAGCGGTCTGCCGCAAGGTTACTGAGGCCGGGATCGCCGGGCCGACAAGCCCGCGCATTTTCCTGAATTCGGCCCGCATCAGGATCGAACCGCCCCAAGATCGAACCGGCCTGAAATCGAATTGATCGGTCATCAAAACCGTTCCGGTCCCGCGCGAACAGGCTCGGGACGGCGGCTCGATCAGGCGTTCTGCACGCCCTGCCAGGCATTGTTGCGGAATCGCATGAGATAGGTCGGCAGGATCGCCTCCGCCGCCGTTGGTGTGATGCCCAGGTTCTTGAGGGTCTTGGCCTTGTCGCCGACCACATTGTCGCGGCGCAGAAGCTGGACCTGATCCAAGGTCAGGGGCGGGCGGGGCAGCAGGCCCAGGAAAGCCGCCTGAATGTCGGCCACCCAATAGGGCAGCGGCAGCAGGCACCGTTTGCGCCCGGTCTGGGCCATCACAAGCTGCATCAGCTCGCGGAAGGAATAGACCGTGGGGCCGCCCAATTCGAACA
Organism: Rhodospirillaceae bacterium; assembly: GCA_002706405.1. Taxonomy (GTDB): domain Bacteria; phylum Pseudomonadota; class Alphaproteobacteria; order Rhodospirillales; family Casp-alpha2; genus UBA1479. The sequence continues at coordinate 26,223 of PALN01000071.1, forward strand.
ATTGGCCCTTGGCCTTGGCGTCGGTCAGCGCGGCCATGATGGCGTCGGCCACGTCGGCCACGTAAACGGGCTGGAACTTGGGGCCGCCGTCCTTGGGCGAGGCGGCGCCGATCACCGGCAGCACCGGCGAGAGCCGGGCCATGCTGGCGAAGCGGTTGAAGAAATCGTCTTCGGGCCCGAACACGACGCTCGGGCGCAGGATTGTGGCCTTGGGGAAAGCGGCGGTCACGGCGGCTTCGCCGGCGGCCTTGCTGCGGGCGTATTTGGCGGGCGACGAGGCATCGGCGCCCAGGGCTGAGACATGCACCAGGCGCTGGACACCGGCGGCGGCGGCGGCCTGGGCGACGTTGGCGGCCCCATCGACATGAATCTTCTGGAAGGTCGCGCGGCCGCTTTCATACAGAATGCCGACCAGATTGATGACCACGTCCGCCCCCCGGACGGCGGCGGCGACCGAATCGGCGTGGGTGACATCGGCGGGCCAGGGCACGACCTGGCCGACATCGCCCATGGGCTTAAGGAACAGGGCGGATTCCGGATCCCGTCCGGCGGCGCGCACCCCGTATCCGGCGGCGGCCAGACGGCGCACCACATGGCGGCCCAGGAATCCGGAAGCGCCGAAAACAGTGGCGATGCGTCGATCCATGGACTTTATCCTCCTAAGGGGTGGTCCTCCCGAGGGAGGGGGTGGCCGATTTCGGCAGGTCATTTTTCAGGGAAAACATAGCAACGTCAAACGGATGTGTCGATTGCCTAAGCGGCCCCAAGGGCGGGAATTCGGGCGTCGGCGGCGACCCGAAGCCCGGCCCGGGCGGATCTCTTGCGAGGCGATGCTTGACAAGTCACAGCCCTACCTTTAACGAAGGCCGCTCACGCCGGGGATTTACCCCGGTGGGTCAAGTTCCAAGCCGTTTTTTCGGCGATCTCGCGCCTCCTCGACCGTTCGTGGAAGATGGGGCCGGGGCCCGTGCCCAGGTGGCGGAATTGGTAGACGCGCTGGCTTCAGGTGCCAGTTGCCGCAAGGCAGTGGAAGTTCGAGTCTTCTCCTGGGCACCATCTTTCCCCTCGCAACGAGGGGCGGCTTAAAGATTGATTGAACATAAGGGCGGCAGTGTCATGGATGCGCCAAGTCAATCCGGAACTCCCGTCATTCACCTTCATCAGGGCGACCTGCCCGGCGACGTGACCTTCACCGGTTCGGTCGCCGTCGATTCCGAGACCCAGGGCCTGGACCTCAGCCGCGACCGGCTGTGCGTGGTGCAGCTGTCCGGCGGCGACGGCGTCTGTCATCTGGTGCAGATCGCGGCGGGCCAGGCGTCGGCCCCCAACCTGAAGGCGCTGATGGAAGACCCGGGCGTGGTCAAGATCTTCCATTACGCGCGATTCGACATCGCCGCGCTCAAGCGCTGGCTGGCCATCGACTGCACGCCCGTCTACTGCACCAAGATCGCCTCCAAGCTGGTCCGCACCTATACGGACGGCCACGGCCTCAAGGACGTGGTCCGCGAACTGGTCGGCGTCGAATTGGACAAACAACAGCAATCCTCGGACTGGGCCCGCGACACGCTGAGCCCCGCTCAGCAGGGCTATGCGGCCAATGATGTGCTCTATCTTCACCGGGTGAAGGCGCAGCTTGACGCCATGATCGCCCGCGAAGGCCGCGAACATCTGCTGCAGGCCTGCCTCGACTTCCTGCCCATGCGGGTCGAGCTCGATCTTGCCGGCTGGGGTGCCGTCGACATCTTCCACCATTGATCGGCGATCATCGGGCGGGCCGCCGTCGGTTGACGCTCGGGAATCGGCAGCGCATATTTAGACAACGTATTTTTTACGGTTCGCCAGTATATTAGGCTTATTGGCATGAAGATTGCTGGCGCCCGAGGTCCCGCCTCCGGCCCGGCTTCGGTGGACACCGACCGGCAGTGATCCGGCAACGAACAAGAACGGGATTATGAGCGCGGACCAAGTCAACACACATGCGACCGCCGCCATCGTCGGAGATTCCGCCAGGGCCGATGACCTGGCCGTGGCGCGCCGCGTCCTGGCCACGGAATGCGACGGCCTGCAGGCCCTGTCGGCGAGCCTGGGCGAGGCCTTCGTGCGCGCCGTCGCCATCATGGCCGCCGCCCAAGGCCGCATCGTCGTCACCGGCATGGGCAAAAGCGGCCATGTCGGGCGCAAGATCGCGGCGACCCTGGCGACCACCGGCACGCCGGCGATGTTCGTCCATCCGGCGGAAGCCTCCCACGGCGACCTCGGCATGATCACGCCGGCCGATGTCATTTTCGCGTTGTCCAATTCGGGCGAAACGGCGGAACTCGCCGATCTCATCGCCTATGCCAAGCGCTTCCAAATTCCGCTGGTCGCGGTGACCGGCAAGGGGCAGAGCTCGCTCGCCGACAACGCCGACGCGGCCCTGGTCTATCCCGATTCCCCGGAAGCCTGCCCCATGGGGCTGGCGCCGACGACCTCGACCACGGTGATGATGGGCCTGGGCGACGCCCTCGCCGTGGCCCTGCTGGAGCGCAAGGGGTTTTCCTCCGACGATTTCCACGCCCTGCATCCCGGGGGCAAGCTGGGCCGCCGCCTGATGAAGGTGTCCGACATCATGCATGCGGGCGACGAGCTGCCCGTGGTCGGCCCCGACATGCCCATGAGCGAGGCGCTCCTGGTCATGACCGCCAAGCGCTTCGGCTGCCTGGGCGTGGTCGACGGCGACGGCCGCCTGATGGGGGTCATCACCGACGGCGACTTGCGCCGCCACATGGCCGACAACGTGCTGGCGCGCACCGCCGGCGACACCATGACGGCGGGCGGCGCGCGCATCGAGCCGGATCGCCTCGCCTCCGAAGCGCTGGGCATCATGAACACGCGCGCCATCACCAATCTGTTCGTGGTCGACAACGACCGCCCGGTCGGTATCCTGCATATTCACGACTGTCTTCGAGCGGGGATCGCGTGACCACGATGGCCATGGACTCCTATTCCGGGTTCGTCCAAGTCGCCAAGGTCATGTTACCTGTCGCGGCGGTCGGGCTGATCGCCCTGGTCATCCTGTGGCCGCACCTGCGCACGGAAGACCTGCGCTTCCGCATCGGCTTCGCCGCCATCACCTCCAACGTCGACGGCGACCCCAATCTTCTCAATCCGCGCTATGTCGGCACCGACAACGACAACCAGCCTTATGCGGTGACCGCCGACATCGCCAAGAAGCTCGACGGCGAGGGCATGGACATGCGCATCGGTCTGGAACTGCCGAAGGCGGACATCACGCTGAAGGACGGCACCTGGCTGGTGCTGACGGCGGAAAACGGCATTTACGCGCGGCGCGCCAAGACCCTGGATCTCGCCGGTTCGGTCAATCTGTTTCACGATTCCGGCTACGAATTCCGCACGGAAAAGGCGACCCTGGACCTGGCCGAGGGCCTGGCCAAGGGCGACGAGCCGGTCAAGGGTCAGGGCCCGTTCGGCACCTTGCAGGCGGAAGGCTTCCGCCTGCTGAACAAGGGCCGCACGATCCTGTTCACGGGCAAATCCAAGATGGTGCTGAAGCCCGGCGCCAAGGGGGCGAAATGACGGCCGCGCGTCTGCTTGCCGCGGTCGCCGTGTTGGCCGGCGCGCTGGCCGGCCTGTCCGGCGGCGCCGCGGCCCAGTCCCTCAATCTGGGGGCCGGCGACGATACGCCGATCGAGATTTTCGCCGACAACGGCATCGAATGGCAGCAGGACAATCTGGTGTTCCTGGCCAAGGGCAATGCCAAGGCCGTGCGCGGCGACATCACCGTCCTGGCCGATCAGTTGACGGCGTTCTATACGGAGCGCCCCGGCGGCAACACGGAGATCTACCGTCTGGACGCCGACGGCTCGGTCAAAATCAAATCGTCGAGCCAGACGGCGAGCGGTGACAAGGCGGTCTACGACGTCGGCCGCGAGATCCTGGTGCTGTCGGGCGGCACGCCCAAGATGGTGACCTCCGACGCCGTGATCACGGCCCAGCAGCAGCTGGAATATTGGGAGCAGCGCCAGATGGCGGTGGCCCGCGGCAAGGCCGAGGCCGTGAAGGATGACCGCCGCGTGCTGGCCGACGTGCTGGCCGCCTTCTTCCGCAAGACCAAGGAAGGCGACAGCAAGGTTTACCGGGTTGATGCCTACGACAATGTGTCGGTGCTGACCGAACGTGACCGCGCTTTCGGCGACCGCGGGGTCTACGACGTGGAAACGGGTATCGTGACCCTGACGGGATCGGTTAGGATCAAGCGCGGCAAGAACGAGCTCGAAGGCTGCAAGGCCCAGGTCAACCTGAACACCGGCATCAGCCGGCTGTTCAGCTGTCCCGGCGGGCGGACCAAAGGCACCCTGTCGCCGGGTGCGACGCGAAATACGGGGAAATAAGAACAAGATGACCGACGTCGAGACTCCGCCCGAACGCGCCGCCGCCACACCGCGCCTGATCGCCGACAATCAGGGCCTTGTCGCCAAGAACCTGGGCAAAAGTTTCAAGAAGCGGCCCGTGGTGCGCGGCGTCAACGTCAGCATCCAGCGCGGTGAAGTGGTCGGCCTGCTTGGCCCCAACGGGGCCGGCAAGACGACCTGCTTCTACATGATCACCGGCCTGCTGCAGCCCGATTACGGCACCATCATCCTGGATGGCCAGAACATTTCCGCGCTGCCCATGTATCGGCGCGCGCGTCTCGGCATCGGCTATCTGCCGCAGGAAGCGTCGATCTTCCGCGGCCTGACCGTGGAACAGAACATTCGCGCCGCGCTGGAGGTGGTCGAAGCCGACCGCGACCGCCGCGAAGCGATCCTGGATGCGTTGCTGGCCGAATTTTCCATCACCCATCTTCGGCGCACGCCGGCCATCGCCCTGTCCGGCGGCGAGCGGCGGCGCGTGGAGATCGCCCGGGCGCTCGCGTCGAACCCGCATTTCGTGCTTCTCGACGAGCCCTTCGCCGGCATCGATCCGATTGCCGTGGGCGACATCCGCGATCTGGTGGCACATCTGAAGGACCGCGGCATCGGGGTGCTGATCACCGACCACAACGTGCGCGAGACGCTGGACGTCATCGACCGCGCCTACATCATTCACGACGGCATGATGCTCATGGAGGGGCGGCCGTCGGACATCGTCGGCAACGAGGACGTGCGCCGTGTCTACCTGGGTGATCGTTTCAGCCTGTAGGCCGGTTATGCCGGTCGGGCCACGCCGGCGCGTGACGTGCCGGGGGGGTGCGCCATGGCGTTGACGCCGCGCTTGGATCAACGCCAGAGCCAGTCTCTGGTCATGACGCCGCAGCTGCAGCAGGCGATCAAGCTCCTTCAGCTGTCCAATCTCGAACTGGCCGAATTCGTCGAGCAGGAGCTCGAACAAAACCCCATGCTGGAGCGGGACGAGGACGAGAACCGCACCACCGCGGCGGAAGACGCCGACGGCGCCGCACCCGACGATGCCGGGTCCGATGAGGCCGCCCCCGACGCCTTGGGGCCGGACGCCGGCGATCTGGGCGACGGCGGCCCCGACGACGGCATGTCCATGGATTTCGGCGATGACGGCGACGGCGGTCCGGCCGACGGCGACATGGATGTGGCGCTCGACGATCTCTATACCCAGGACGGCCAAACGGACGCCGTGCAGACGGCCGCCGACCCCGGCTATGAGCCGGTCCTGCCGACCTCCGCCGCCGGCGGCTATGACGACGACCTGCCCGGGTTCGACCAGACCCTGTCGTCGGACATCACGCTGCGCGATCACCTGATGGACCAACTGGGCATGGACGTCAGCGATCTGGTCGATCGCATGATCGGCGCCTATCTGATCGACAGCCTGGACGACACCGGATACCTGACCGTCGATCTTGCGACCGTGGCCGAGGCGCTGGATTGCGCGCCGGAGCGTGTCGAGGCCGTGCTCAAGCGCCTGCAGCAGTTCGACCCGCCCGGTATCTTCGCCCGCGACCTGAAGGAATGCATGAGCCTGCAACTGGCCGATCGCGACCGCCTGGACCCGGCCATGGCGGCCTTCATCGACAATCTGGACATGGTCGCGCGCCGCGAGTTCAAGGCCCTGGCCAAGATTTGCGGCGTCGACGCGGAAGACGTCGCCGACATGTTGTCTGAGCTCAAATCCCTTAACCCCAAGCCGGCGCTTGCGTTCGACGGCGAGGTCGCGCAACCGGTGGTTCCCGACGTCTTGATGCGCGCCCGGCCGTCGGGCGGCTGGCATATCGAACTCAATCCGGACACCCTGCCGCGGGTGCTGGTGAACAACCAGTATTACGCCGAAATCAACGCCAAGAAGGCCTCGAAGACCGACCGTCAGTACATCACCGAACAGTATCAGTCGGCGAACTGGCTGGTGAAATCACTGCATCAACGGGCCACGACGATCCTCAAGGTGGCCAAGGAAATCGTGCGCCAGCAGGACGCCTTTTTCCAGAAGGGGGTGCAGCACCTGCGGCCGCTGGTCCTGCGTGATATCGCCGATATCATCGACATGCACGAAAGCACGGTCAGCCGGGTCACGGCCAATAAGTACATCGCTTCGCCCCGCGGCATCTTCGAATTGAAGTACTTTTTCACCTCCTCGATCTCGCGGGCCGACGGCGGCGAGGCGTTCTCCGCCGAGGCCGTCAAGGCCCGCATCCGTGCCATGATCGATGGAGAGCCGCCGACCCAGGTCCTGTCCGATGACAAGATCGTCGATATTCTGCGCGCCGACGGCGTCGATATCGCCCGGCGCACGGTGGCAAAATATCGCGAGGCGATGGGAATTCCATCCTCTGTTCAGCGCCGCCGCCAGAAAAGTGTGAGCAATTAGCGCGGGTTGCCGAATATGGCCGAACATCAAAAGATTAAGGCCTTAATAATCATTAACAAATTCAAGAAGTTTGCGGCTCCTGGGCGAATGGGATGGTTGACAGCGGCGGGTGTCGGAACTAATTTCCGGGCCTTCGTCGAGGCGGACCGCCGAGCATGAATGAACCGGTCCCGCCATTGTCCTTTCGGCCGCTTGAGGCGGCCATCTGCGAGCCTGGGAAAGGGCCCGTCCGGCAAAGCGCCTAGAAGTGCATGTTTCGCCGGCCGGAAAGGTACCGACAGAACGGATTTACCATTGGAAAGAAGAAACGGCTAAGACCGGACATGGATATCACCGTTAAGGGAAAGAACCTGGACGTGGGCGACGCGCTGCGGACCCACGCGGAAGACCAGCTTACGGATGCGGTCACCAAGTACTTCGACCGCGCGTTGGAGGCCAATGTCGTGCTGTCCAAGGCAGGACATCTGTTCCAGGCTGAAATTTCAGTGCACCCCATGGGCGGCGTCGTCGTTCACGGGCGCGGCGCCAACGACGACCCCTATGCGGCCTTCGATCAGGCGGCGGAACGGATCGCCAAACAGCTTCGCCGCTATCACCGGCGCCTGACCAGCCATCACGAAAACATGGCCGCCCAGGAAAGTTTCCGGGCCCAGCATTTCGTGGTCCAGGCGGAACCGGATCACGAAGAACTGCCCGAAGAAGGGCAGCCGACAATTATCGCCGAATTGCCCACGGATATCCCGACCATGTCGGTCAGTGCCGCCGTTATGCGCATGGACCTGGCGGACGTCCGGGTTCAGATGTTCCGTGACAGCAAATCGGGACGCCTGAACGTCGTCTACCGGCGCGAAGACGGCAACATCGGCTGGATCGATCCGGTCGACGGCCGCTCCGCCGACGCGTAAGGGTGCTTTGGGCGCCCCCGGAAGGCGTCCGCGAAAGGCAAAGGACTGGTTATGGAAATCCGCGACCTCCTCACCTCCGACAGCGTGATCGCCAACCTGCGCGTGACCAGCAAGAAGCAGGCGCTTCAGGAACTGGCGGGCGCCGTTGCGCGCGTCACCGACCTGGACGAGCGCGCCGTGTTCGACGTGCTGATGGAACGGGAAAAGCTGGGCACGACCGGCGTGGGCAACGGCATCGCCATTCCCCACGGCAAGCTGCCCGGCCTGGACAAGCTCTACGGCATGTTCGCGCGCATGGAAAAGCCCATCGACTTCCAGGCCATCGACGACCAGCCCGTGGACCTGATTTTCCTGCTGCTGGCGCCGGAATCGGCGGGGGCGGACCATCTCAAGGCCCTGGCCCGGGTGTCTCGCTTGCTGCGCGACCGCGCGACCTGCGACAAGCTGCGCGGCACCGACAATGCGGAAGCGCTGTTCGCCATTCTCAGCAATTCGGCGGACGTGCAGGCGGCCTGAGCCGCCGAACGTCCGCTTACCGTTTAAACGCAGATCATCCATCGCGGCGGTGCCGCTTGGCATCTGCGGCGTCCAGGCGGCCTGAGCCGCCCATCGCCGGGCCATCCAAGGAATGTTGTTTCGGCAAGCGCGGGGCCTTTTGGGCCCCGCCCGCTTTTGTGCCGTCAGGGGACGCCTAGTGAAGCGTGGCGACCGCGAAGTCGTTCTTGAAGGCCGTTGCTTCGGCCAGCTCCATGCTGTCCGCATGGCCCAGTTCCTCGCCGGACGCCGAATAGACGCTGTAGGACTGGCGGCCTTCGGCGGCCACGGGCTTCACGAAGACGATTTTGTCCGATCCCAGGGCAAGGAAATCCGTTCCCGACATGCGCCGCAGCGCCATGGCTTTGAAATTCGCAGGTGTTCTGTCTGTCATCAGTCGTTCTCCCGACCGGCGGTCCCCGTTGCCCCGATGTTCTCCGGGACCCGAGATGGGTCTTCCTAAAGCCCTTTCTTGGGCCGGAGAGGAACCGCACGCAGCGCTCATTCTCGGCAAAAACGGTTAACCGATCCTTTAACGAACGGAGAATTTTCGGGCGAACGGGTCGGGCGGCCGGGAATATTCGGCTGCCGCTCCGTCAGTGGACGGACACGGGCTCCAGGTCGTTCTGGCGCACGGTCACCTGGGCGACGGCCAGGCTGTCGGCATAGCCGAGCGGATGGCCGAAGGCGGAAAAGATGCCGTACACGGACTTGCCGTCGACCTCGATGGCCTTGACGAAGGCCGTGGTCTCTGCGCCCAGGGCCAGGAAATCCTCGGCCGTCAGGGCGTCCAGCACGGGTTGGCTGTGGGTGTCGGGGATATTGGTGTTCATCGCTTGAAACTCCTTCTCTCGCCGCGCCCCGTTTTCCGGGCACGCGGCTTTAGGATTTCGTCAGGCGCCGCCTGGGTCTTCCGACGGCATCCGGGCGGCGGGGGCGGATGCCGGGGGCGTGTCCGTGGGGCTTACTCCTCGGGGGCCACGTCGATGGTTTTGCCCGGTTTTTTCCGGGCACCGCCTTTTTCGATGGCGATGGTTTTCACTTCGGGCTCCGGCACATGGCGTTCAAGGTCGATGTGCAACAGCCCGTTGTCGAGATGGGCGCGCACGATCTCGATACCTTCGGCCAGGACGAAACTGCGCTGGAACTGGCGCGCCGCGATGCCGCGGTGCAGGTAAATGCGTTCTTCCCCGTCGTCCTGCTGCCGGCCGCGGATGACCAGCTGGTTCTCCTCCACGGTCACCGACAGGTCGTCGTCGGTGAACCCGGCAACGGCCAGCGTGATGCGCAGCAGATTGTCGCCCACCTGTTCGATATTGTACGGCGGATAGCCCTCGCCGGAGACCTTGGCGGCCTGGTCGAGCATGCGTTCGAAATGTTCGAAACCCAAAAGCAGGGGGCTGTTGAAGGCACCGAGCCGAGACATGGGCGTTCTCCTCTGAATCCATGAGCGAAAACGGCCGAAGGACCCGCATAATCGCAGCACCCTTCGCAACTCTTAATTTGGCAGGAAAAGCGCCCCTGTCAATGGCCGGGCCGCGGCCCGGCCCCACCCGGGGTCAGCCGACGACGCGGGCCAGGCGGACCGCCGTGCCGCCCTTGTTCAGGCGCCGCGACGGCATGATCAGCACGCAATCGTCGTGCGGCGTGACGACGGGGTCGTCGCCGTCGTAGCCCAGCACCGTGCCGGCCTTGGCGATCGTCTCAAGCCCGCGAAAGTCTTCGACGAAGCGGAAGCGGTCGGACTTGATGGTCACCGGATGGGTGACCTCGACGATTTTCTGCTTGGGCGGCGTGGGGCCCAGATGGGGGCCCGCGAAATCCATGTCCACGGCCCCGGTATAGAGCAGGAAACGAAGCGCCGTTTCCTTGGCCATGGTTTCCGACGATTTTTCCCAATGCTGGCCGCATTCGACCAGAAGCGCGTCCCTGGGCGAGGCTTCGTTGCGGAAATCCGCATAATCGCGCATGCGGCGGCCGGCGGCGTGGCCTTCGTCCATGACCACCAGTTCCGGCACGCCGACCCCTTCGGCCAGCTTGCGCCCCTTGTCGAGGGGGCCGCACAGCATCAAGGCCCCCGTGGCGTGCTGCATGGAATGGATGTCGAGAAGCCGGTCGACCGTGTCGAGGAACGGGCGCACTTCCCGCGCGCGGGTCAATTCGATGGATTGGCGCGGGCCGTCCAGGGTTTCGGCGTCCCACAGGCGGTTGAAATCCTCTTCCACGAAGCGCGATGCCAGGGGGGCTGCCGGATCGAAGCGCGTATAGGCGGCGACGTTCATGAAGCCCAAGGACAACCGCCCCCGCTTGGGACGCACGCCCAGCTTCATCAGCCAGTCCAGGGCAATCGCGCCGCACAGCTCGTTGCCGTGGACGACCGCGGTGATCATGACGTGAGGGCCCGGTTCGGCGGCCTCGAAGCTGGTGATGTAATCGATCCCCGTATTGCCCGCTTTGTAGGGGCTGATATCGGGAGCCTGGAGCTGGACGGGATATTCGGCGTCGGCGGGCGTCATGGCGGTCCTTAGCGGCGGAATAAAGGGACCATATCGAACGATCAAAGCCCGCCGAGGTCAAGTGCGGAACACCACCTGGCGGCGATGCTTGTCGGCGGCGCGGGTTTGATGCAACATGATTTCCAACTCCGGGCGAAACGATCCGGACCTAGCAGGGAGCTAAAAAATGAATTTCCGTAAATCGATGACCGCGGCTGCGGTCGGACTTTGCCTGAGCGTCGGCTTCGGCGCGGCCGTTCAGGCGCAGACCATCACCATCGGGCTCGGCACGGAGCCGACCTCGATCGACCCGCACTATCACAACCTGGGTCCCAACAACCAGATCGCCCAGCACATCTTTTCCCGCCTGATGGAACAAGACCACAAGCAGCGCTTGCTGCCGGGCCTGGCCACGGAATGGAAACCGGTCGACGACACGACCTGGGAATTCAAACTGCGCCAGGGCGTGAAGTTCCATGACGGATCGGAATTCAACGTCGACGACGTGATCTTTTCCATGGAGCGCGCGGCGGCCCATCCGAACGCCAAGTCGAGCTTCAAGGTCTTCAGCCACAGCGGCGGCAAGACCTATGAGCGCGTCGACGACTACACGCTGCGCGTCAAGACGCCGGAACCCTATCCCCTGATGGCGGTCGATCTGTCCAACGTTCATATCGTGTCCGACAAGGCCAAGGGCCATTGGGAAGGCGACTTCAACAACGGCAGCCAGGCGGCCGGCACGGGCCCCTACAAGTTCGTCAAGTGGATCAAGGGCGAGGTTCTGGAGTTCGAACGCAACGAGGATTATTGGGGCAAGAAACCCCATTGGAAGTCCGTCGTGATCAAGCCGATCAAATCGGCGCCGTCGCGTCTGGCGGCCTTGCTCGCCGGGGACGTGGACTTCATCGACCAAGTGCCGACGATCGACGTGGCGGGGCTCAAGAAAAACCCCAAGATTTCTCTCAGCCAGGGCATCTCCAACCGGGTGATCTATCTTCACCTGGACCAGTACCGCGACGTCACGCCCTTCGCCAAGGGCCCGAACGGGGAGGAAATCAAGAACCCGTTCAAGGATGTGCGTGTGCGCAAGGCGATTTCCAAGGCCATCAACCGCGATCTGATCATCGAGCGGGTCATGGAAGGCATCGCCGTGAAGGCGGGCCAGCTTCTGCCCGACGGCTTCTTCGGCGTGTCCGACAAGCTGAAGCCCGATGAATACGATCCCGAAGGCGCCAAGAAGCTGTTGGCCGAAGCGGGATATCCCAACGGCTTCCAGACCACCCTGCACGGTCCCAACGACCGCTACATCAACGACGCCAAGATCGTCGAGGCGGTGGCCCAGATGCTGTCGCGCATCGGGATCAAGACGACCCCGGATACCATGCCGAAAAGCGTGTTCTTCAAACGCGGCAAGAACGGCGGGCCGGCCAAGCCGCCCGAATTCTCGTTCCTGCTGGTCGGCTGGGGCTCGGGCACGGGCGAGGCATCGTCGCCGCTGCGCTCGTTGCTCACGACCTATGACAAGGCCAAGGGCAACGGCTCGTCCAACCGGGGCCTCTATTCCAGCGCCAAGATGGAAGCCGTCCTGAACAAGGCTCTCGCTACGGTCGACGATACCAAGCGGGCGGCGCTGTTGGCCGAGGCCACGGAAATCGCCATCGGCGAGGACATGGGCCTGATCCCGCTGCACTACCAGGTCAACACCTGGGCGGCGAAAAAGGGCATCAAGTACCAGGCGCGCACCGACGAGCGCACGGTCTCCTACGACATCCTGCCCGAATAGAGGCGGAACCGGGAACACGGGGGCGGCCAGCGGCGCGCCGCCCCCCACGCCCGGCTGGGGGCATTCATGACCGTTTTCATCATCCGCCGGCTTATGCAGAGCCTTGCTGTCGTCCTGGTGATGTCGTTCATCGTGTTCGGCGGGGTCAACATCGTCGGCGACCCGGTCGAGATGATGGTGTCCGACGAGGCGACCCAGGAGGAGCGCGAGAAAGTCATCCGCTCCATGGGGCTCGATAAACCCTGGTACGTGCAGTACGGGCGCTTCGTCGCCGGCGCGCTCGAGGGCAATCTCGGCAAGTCATTCGTCTATGGCGAACCGGCCCTGGAAATCATCATCCATCGCATTCCCGCGACCTTCGAACTGGCCCTGGCGGCGTTGCTGCTGGCGATCGTCATCGGCATCCCGCTCGGCGTTTATGCCGGGCTGAAACCGGATACCGTCGCCTCCAAATCGATCATGGCCGGATCGATCCTGGGGTTCTCGCTGCCGACCTTCTGGGTCGGGCTGATGTTCATCATGGTGTTCGCGGTGATCCTCGGCTGGCTGCCGTCGACGGGGCGCGGCGACACGGTGCCCTTGCTCGGCATCGACGTCAGCTTCCTGACCCTGGACGGTCTCGCCCATCTGTTCCTGCCGGCGCTCAATCTGGCCCTGTTCAAGATTTCCCTGGTCATTCGACTGGCCCGCGCCGGCACGCGCGAAGTCGTCCACCAGGACTACATCAAATTCGCCCGCGCCAAGGGCCTGACCAACAGCCGGGTCGTGCTGGTGCATCTGATGAAGAACATCATGATTCCCGTGGTCACGGTGCTGGGGCTTGAATTCGGCGGCCTGATCGCGTTTTCCGTGGTCACGGAATCGGTCTTCGCCTGGCCCGGCATGGGCAAGCTGATCATCGACAGCATCCAATCCCTCGACCGTCCGGTGATCGTCGCCTACCTGATGATCATCGTGCTCATCTTCGTCATCATCAATCTGGTGGTCGACGTTCTGTATTCCATCCTGGATCCGCGGGTCCGGCTATCGGAAATGAAATCATGAGTGAGACCGCCGCACCACCGGCCGTGCCGGCCCCTGCCGACGCGGGCAAGGTGGAAACGCCGTTCCACCGCTTCTGCCGCGACTTCGCGGAAAGCCGCGTCGCCACCGCGGCCCTGGCGGTGCTCGCGGCGATCATTCTGCTCGCCCTGTTCGCCCCCTGGGTCGCGCCGACAGATCCCTACGACCTGGCCAGCGTCAGCATCCTCGACAGCAAGCTGAAGCCGGGCAGCCAGTCCATGGACGGTCTGACCTATTGGCTGGGCACGGACGGTGCCGGACGCGATCTGGTCTCGGCCATCATCTACGGGCTGCGCATCTCGCTCGGCGTCGGCGTGATGTCGGGGGTGTTCGCGCTCTGCATCGGCACGGCGGTCGGGCTGGCGGCGGCCTATTTCGGCGGCCGCATCGATACCTTCATCATGCGCGTGGTCGATATTCAGCTGTCCTTTCCGGCGATCCTCATCGCGCTGATCCTGCTGGCGATCCTGGGCAAGGGCGTGGACAAGATCACCATCGCGCTGGTCATCGCGCAATGGGCCTATTACGCCCGCACCGTGCGCGCCTCGGCCCTGGTCGAACGCAACAAGGAATATATCGAGGCGGCGCAGTGTCTGGCGCTCGGCCATAACCGCATCGTGTTCCGCCATTTGTTTCCCAACTGCCTGCCGCCCTTGATCGTGGTCGGCACGATTCAGACCGCCCACGCGATTTCGCTGGAAGCGACGCTCAGCTTCCTCGGCGTCGGCCTGCCGATTTCGGAGCCGTCCCTGGGCCTGCTGATCTCCAACGGCTTCGACTTCATGCTGTCGGGCCTGTACTGGATCAGCTTCTTCCCGGGCGTGGCCCTGCTCGTCACCATCGTCTCCATCAATCTGGTCGGCGACCAGTTGCGCGACGTCCTCAACCCGCGCCTGCAGAAATAGGAGCGCGAGATCACACCATGACCGACGGCGCCCCCACCCTGCAGGTCGACAACCTGGAAACCCATTTCTTTACCAAGGACGGCGTGGCCAAGGCCGTGGACGGCGTCAGCTTCACGGTCAACCGCGGCGAGATCATGGGCCTGGTCGGCGAGTCCGGATCGGGCAAGTCGGTGACCGGGTTCTCGATCCTGGGCCTGGTCGATCCGCCGGGCCGTGTGGTCGGCGGGCGGGTCCTGTTTCAGGGCACGGACCTCTTGACCCTGGATCCGGAAGGCCTGCGCCAGCTGCGCGGCAACCGCATCGCCATGATCTTCCAGGATCCGATGATGACGCTCAATCCGGTCCTGCGGGTCGATACCCAGATGATCGAAACCGTGCGCGCCCACGATTCCTCGGTCTCTGCGGACGATGCCCGCGCCCGCGCCCGCGACGCCCTCGGTCAGGTCGGCATTCCCAGCCCGGACGAGCGGCTCAAGGCCTATCCCCATCAGTTTTCCGGCGGCATGCGCCAGCGCGTGGCGATCGCCATCGCATTGTTGAACAAGCCGGACCTGATCATCGCGGACGAGCCGACGACGGCGCTCGACGTTACCATCCAGGGACAGATTCTGTACGAGGCGCAGAAGCTGTGCCGCGAAACGGGCACGGCGCTGATCTGGATCACCCACGACCTTGCGGTGATCGCCGGCCTGGCCGACCAGATCAGCGTCATGTACGCCGGGCGCATTGTGGAGCAGGGCATGCTGGATGAGGTCCTCGACCGGCCCGCCCATCCCTACACGCAAGGCCTGCTGGGATCGGTTCCCGGGCATAACACGCGGGGCAAGCGGCTCTACCAGATCCCGGGCATGACGCCGTCGCTTCTGAACCTGCCCAAGGGCTGCGCCTTCAAGGAACGCTGCCCCCATGTCGACCTGGCGTGTGAGGCGGCGCCGGAAATCACCCATCCCTTGCCCGGCCGGGCGGTGCGGTGCGTCCATCCGCAACTGAACGCGGGGGGGCGCGCATCATGACCGCGATTTTGGAACTGACGGACGTCACCAAGAACTTCGTGAAGCATCTGGATGCGGCGGCCAAGCTGGCGCGTTATCTGGGCGCCAACGTCAAGGAAGAGGTCGTTCATGCCGTCGATGGCGTGTCCCTGAAGATCGCCAAGGGCGAGGTCGTCGGCCTGGTCGGCGAGTCGGGTTGCGGCAAGTCGACGTTGGGGCGCATGGTCGCCGGCATCCTCGAGCCGACGTCGGGCGCGATCCACTACAAGGGCGATCTGGTGTCGGCCATGGACAAGGACGCCGGCGACAAGACCGCGCTCGCCATTCAGATGATCTTTCAAGATCCCTTCGCCAGCCTGAACCCGCGCATGCGGGTCCAGGACATCATCGGCGAGGCCCCCGTGCGCCACGGCATCGTCACCAAGGCCGAGATCGCCGATTACGTGGCCGAGGTCATGCAGCGGGTCGGGCTCGCGCCCGAATATCGCCGGCGCTACCCGCATCAGTTCTCCGGCGGCCAGCGCCAACGCATCGGCATCGCCCGGGCCCTTGCCGTCAATCCGGAATTCCTGGTCTGCGACGAGGCCATCGCGGCGCTCGACGTGTCCATCCAGGCCCAGGTCATCAACCTGTTCATGGACCTGCGCGAAGACCTGGACCTGACCTATCTGTTCATCAGCCACGACCTGTCGGTGGTCGAGCATATCTCCGATCGGGTCGTCATCATGTACCTGGGCCGGGTGGTCGAGACGGCGTCGACGGACGACATTTTCGCCAGCCCCAATCACCCCTATACCCAGGCCCTGTTGAACGAAGTGCCGCGCCTCGACATTCGCGGGCTCGACTATCAGCCGATCTCGGGGGAAATCCCGTCGCCGCTCGACCCGCCCCCGGGGTGTCATTTCCATCCCCGCTGCCCGCACGCCACGGCGCGCTGCCGCGAAGAGCGGCCCGTTCTGCGCGAAATCGCCCCCGGCCGCATCTCCGCCTGCCATTTGAACGACGGCCAATGACGGCGATCACCGATCTGGACGTTGCCGGCGTGCTGCATCTGCGGGCGGCGGTGGCGCCGGCCGTCCCCCTGGTGTTCGATTCTCCCCATAGCGGATCCATCTATCCCGAAGACTTCCGCCCCGCCGTGGCCATCGACGCGTTGCGCCCGGCCGAGGATTCCTTCGTCGATGAATTGTACGACGCGGCCCCCGACATGGGCGCCTCCCTGCTGACGGCCCTGTTCCCCCGGCTTTACGTCGATCCCAACCGCAACGAGACGGACATGGACCCGGCCCATGTCGACGGTCCCTGGGACGGCCCGCCGCTGCGGCCGGGACCGAAGGCCAAGCTCGGCCAGGGTCTGGTCTGGATGCGCCGTCCGCCGGGCCTGCCGGTCTATGACGGCAAGATCACCGCCGCCGATCTGCGGTCCCGGATCGAGACCTATCACCGGCCCTACCACGCGGCGCTGCGGCGCATGCTGGACGGAACGGCGGCACGGTTCGGCGGCTATTATCACGTCAACTGCCATTCCATGCCGGCCGTGGCGACGGCCATGTCGGCGGAGCCGGAAGGGACCCTGCGCCCCGATTTCGTGCTCGGCACGCGCGACGGTACGACGACCGGCCCGGCCCTGACCGATTGTGTCCGGTCCTACCTGTCCGGCCGGGGCTACGACGTGCGGGTCGATCATTGGTACAAGGGGGTGGAAATCGTGCGCCTGGCGGGCGACCCGGCGCGGGGGCGCCACAGTCTGCAGATCGAGATCAACCGGCGCCTTTATATGGACGAGGAACGGATCGCCAAGTCCGCCGGCTACGCTGACATGAAGGCGACGATCACCGGCCTGATCGCGGAATTGCGCCGGTTTGCCGCCGCCGCGGCCCCTGGACCAAAGTAAGCGATGAAAAATACGGCCGGGCCTGTAAAATCGGCGCGGACGATCTGGGAGCGATCATGACAATAAACTCCGTGAACCGCCCCATGGCCGCCGGCCCTGCGGCATGAAGGCACCGACCCGCCATTTACTGGCCGCGACGTTCCTTGGGCTCACCTTGGGCGCGGTGTTGGTTTTCGCTTCGCATGTCGTCTATCAGCGCCAGATCGAAGGGGCCCGGGAAGCCACGGCCCGGCGGTCGCAACAGGCCGCCTATCAGATCGAACTCCTGACCGATGCCCGCCTCGGCGTCGGCCGATACCTTCGGGAACTCTGGGCCGACGGCGGCATATCGACCGAACAGCAGTTTCGACATCATGCCAAGGCCCTGCTCGACACCTATGCGGGCATTCGCTTCATCGCGCGGCTCGACGCCGACGGACGGTTTATCTGGATCGCGCCGGAAGACGGTCACGCGGACCTGATCGGGCGCAGCCTGCGGGACGATCCGGGGGTGCGCGAAACCTACGATTACGTGTCCGGCCAAGGTGTTGCGGCATCCAGTCCGCCTTATGAGTTCATCGGCGGCGGCACCGGGTTCGCGAACCTTTCGCCGCTCAACAGGGACGGCCGGCGGGTCGGTTACGTCAACGTGGCGTTCGCGACGGCGCCGATCATCGAGCGCGCCCTGGGCGAAGGCATCAAGGCGCGCTTTCAGGTCGAAGTTCATTACGGCGGCCGGCTGATTCATGCCACCGGCGTTGCCGCCACCCAGGCGACCGCCGACATATCCGCCGCCACGGACGTCCGCGTGCTGGGCCGCAGGTGGACGGTGACCCTGCGGCCGTCGGCAACGGCGCTGGCGAGCCAGGTCGGCAACGCCCATATCGCCGTATTGGTGGTGGGTCTGCCGGCGGCGTTTCTCATATCGTTGTTGGCGGGGATGTTCCTGTCGCGTCACGAAGCGCTGCGTGCCAGCGAGGCCATGGCGGCGGCCTTGATCGAGAACGTGCCGTCGTCGCTCAACATCAAGGACCTGTCGGGGCGCTATCTGCGGGTCAACCGCACGTTTTGCGAATGGGCCCAGCGGCCGCTGTCCGAAATCATCGGCCGGACCGAGAACGAGGTTCACGGCGATCGCGAGGGGACATCGGACTTCATCCGGGATCAGGAAGCCGATGTCTACGATCAGGGGGCTCCCATCTATCGGGAA
>PALN01000072.1 GCA_002706405.1 Rhodospirillaceae bacterium
ATCGTGTTCCTGGCCGCGCGCTACGCCATCGGCGACTTTCTATATAAGAAGGCCGGTCCCTTCGTGCGGCGCATGGAGGAAGGGTTCCGCAAGAACGCCTTTTCCTACCTGATGTTTCTGCGCCTGGTGCCGGTGTTCCCGTTCTGGCTGGTCAACCTGGTGCCGGCCTTCCTCAATGTCGGGGCCGGGGCTTTCGTGATCGCCACGATCCTGGGCATCGCGCCGGCGACCTTCGTGTTCGCCAGCGTCGGCAGCGGCCTGGGCGCCGTGCTGGACAGCGGCGGCACGCCGGACCTGACCATCGTGTTCGAGCCGCACATCATGGGCCCGCTTCTCGGCCTGGCCGTGTTGGCCCTGATCCCGGTGTTCCTGCGCCGGATCAAGGAACGCCGCGGAGGTGCATCATGAACAATCCACAGCCAACCCGCATCGACACGGACATCTGCATCATCGGCGCCGGGTCGGGCGGCTTGTCCGTCGCCGCCGGGGCGTCGCAGATGGGGGCCCGCGTGGTGCTGATCGAAAAGGGCGAAATGGGCGGCGACTGCCTGAATTACGGCTGCGTCCCGTCCAAGGCCCTGCTGGCCGCCGGCCATGCGGCTGAAAGCGTCCGCCAGGCGGGGCGGTTCGGCGTCAAGGCGACCCTGGATGGGGTCGACGGCCCGGCCGTCTACGGCCATGTCGAAAGCGTGATCGGCGCCATCCGTCCCCTGGACTCCCAGGAACGGTTCGAAGGTCTGGGCGTGACCGTGATCCGCGACCATGCGCGCTTCACCGGCCCCGACCGGGTGCAGGCGGGGGAAACGGAAATCCGCGCCAAGCGTTTCGTCGTCGCCACCGGGTCCTCGGCCGCCGTGCCGCCCATTCCGGGCCTGGACGGTGTCGACTTCCTGACCAATGAAAGCGTGTTCGGCCGCGACAACCTGCCGGATCATCTGATCGTCATCGGCGGCGGGCCCATCGGCGTCGAAATGGCTCAGGCCCATGCCCAGTTGGGCTGCAAGGTCACGCTGCTGGAAATGTTCTCCATCATGGCCAACGACGACCCCGAATTGGTCGACGTGGTGCGCCGCGGCCTTGTCGCCGGCGGCATCGACATCCGCGAAGGGATCAAGATCGCCGGCATTGAAAAGACCAAGACGGGCGTTGCCGTGACCATCGAAGACGGCGGCGAAACCCTGAAACTCGACGGCAGCCACCTGCTGGTCGCCGCCGGGCGGCGGGCCAATGTCGCGGGCCTGGACCTGGAGAAGGCCGGGATCGACCACACGCCCAAGGGGATCACGGTCGATGCGCGCCTGCGCAGCAGCAACAAGAAAGTCTTCGCCATCGGTGATGTCGCGGGCGGGCTGCAGTTCACCCATGTCGCCGGTTATCACGCGGGCGTGGTCATCAAGAACGCCCTGTTCCGCATTCCGGCCAAGGCCGATCATTCGACCGTGCCTTGGGTGACCTATACCTCGCCGGAACTGGCGCAGGTCGGGTGGACGGAAAAGAAGGCGCGCGACGCGGGCATCGAATTCAACGTCCTGCGCTGGCCGTTCCATGAAAACGACCGGGCCCAGGCGGAACGCGAGACCGAAGGCCTGGTCAAGGCCATCGTCACGCCGAAGGGCAAGATCCTCGGCTGCGGCATCGTCGGGCGGCAGGCGGGCGAGCATATCCAGCTTTGGGTTCTGGCCCTGACCAAGGGCATGAAGGTGGGCGACCTGGCGACCGTCATCGCCCCCTATCCGACCCTGGGAGAAGTCTCGAAACGGGCCGCCGGCAGCTTCTTCACGCCCAAGCTGTTTTCGGATCGCACCCGCGCCGTTGTCCGCTTCCTCTTGAAGCTGTGGTGATTGGCCGCTTAACCTCACCTATGTCCGATTCGAACCCGCACCTGCCGAAGGCCCACCAGAGCCTGTCCGCACGCCTTCTCGTCCTGACGGTGGCGTTCGTCATGCTGGCCGAGTTGTTCATCTACACGCCGTCGGTGGCGCGCTTCCGAAAATCCTATCTCGAGGAGCGCATCGTGCGCGCCCATTTGGCGACGCTGGCCATCGAAAACATGCCGGAACAGGCCACCGACGACAAACTGGGCAAGACGCTGCTCATGACCACGGACACCTATGCCATCGCGCTGCGCCAGAACGACCGCCGTATCCTGATCGCCGGCGGCGAGATGCCGCCCCGCGTCGATGCGGTCTACGACCTGCGCATGAACAGCTTCTGGGGGTGGATCGAAGACGCGTTCATGACCTTGACGCAGCAGGAAAACCGCATCCTGCGCATCGTCGGCGAAACGCCCAAACGACCCGGCGTGCAGGTCGAGATCTACATGGACGAAGCGCCCATGCGCGACGAGATGCTGGCCTTCTCGCACCGCATTTTCCAGTTGTCGCTGGCGATCTCGCTGTTCACGGCGGGGCTGCTCTACATCAGCCTGATGCTGATGTTCGTGCGCCCCATGCGCCGCATCACGGCGGGGATGGAAAGGTTCCGCCGCGCACCCGAGGACGAAACCCGCATCTTCAAGCCGTCCGACCGGCCCGACGAAATCGGCATCGCCCAGCGCGAACTGGCGGTCATGCAGCACGAACTGCGCCTGGCCCTGCGGCAAAAGGACCGCCTGGCCATGTTGGGCGCGGCGGTGACCAAGGTGAACCACGACCTGCGCAATTCGCTGGCCACGGCGATGCTGATCGGCGACCGCCTGGCGGCCAGCGACGATCCGGACGTGCAGCGCCTGGTGCCGCGCATGTTCCGCGCCATGGACCGGGCCGTGAACCTGTGCGGCCAGACTTTGGATTATGCCTCGGCGACCATGCCGACCCTGAACGCCAAGCGGAACCGCCTGACCGAGATCGTCCACATGGCGGGTGAAACCCTGACCCAGGAACATCCGGACGGCGGCGGCAAACCCTTCCAGTGGCGCAACGAGGTGCCGGACGAGATCTGCCTGATGGCCGATGCGGCGCAGATGCTGCGGGTGTTCGAAAATCTGGGGCGCAACGCCCGCGAGGCCGGGGCGTCGAGTGTGCGCGTCACCGCCACCGAGGACGCGGACGCGTTGATCGTCGAGGTTATCGACGACGGCCCCGGGATGCCCGAGCAGGCGACCGAACATCTGTTCCAACCCTTTGCCGGATCGGCGCGGGAAGGCGGCACGGGTCTGGGTCTGGTCATCGCGCGGGAAGTCATTCATGCCCATGGCGGCGAGATCGCCCTGGCCGCCACGGGGGCGGAGGGCACGACATTCCGCCTGCGCCTGACACCGGCATGATCGCCGTTGCGCCGCGGGCCGGCGGCTTTTAAAGTCCTGCCGGGGGCTGACATCGCAATCTGGTTATTCGATCAAAGGATTTGCCGTCATGTCCGCGCCCAACAAACAGCCCACCTGGAATCCCGGTCAGTATCTGAAATTCGCGGGCCATCGCATGCGCCCGGCCCTGGACCTTCTCAACCGCATCGCGCTCGACGATCCGGCCGTGGTCCATGACCTGGGCTGCGGGCCCGGCAACGTGACGCCGTTTCTCAAGGGCCGCTGGCCGAACGCCCGCCATGTCGGTATCGATTCATCGGCGGAAATGCTGGCCAAGGCGCGGGCCGAACATCCGGACGGCGACTGGCTGCAGGCCGATGCCGCGACCTGGGCGCCGGACGCCCCGGCGGAATTGATCTATTCCAACGCCGCCCTGCAATGGGTCGACGACCACGCGGCCCTGTTCCCGCGCCTGATGGGCCTGTTGGCGCCGGGCGGGGTGCTGGCCGTGCAGATGCCCCACAACCACGCGGCCCCGTCCCATATGGGCATGCGCGACGTGGTCGAGGCCGGCCCCTGGCGGGCCAAGCTGGAACCGGTGCTACGCGAATTCCCGGTCCATGATCCGGATGTCTACTACGATTACCTGGCCCCTCATACCGGCAGCCTGGATATCTGGGAAACGGTCTATGCCCAGGTCATGGAAGGCGACAATCCGGTCGCCGAATGGACCAAGGGCTCGGCCCTCAAGCCGCTGCTGGACGCGCTGACCGACCCGGATGAGAACGCCGAATTTTTCGCGACCTATTCGAAGGCCATGCAGGCGGCCTATCCCAAACGCGCCGACGGCAAGACCCTGTTCCACTTCCGCCGCCTGTTCATCGTGGCGACCCGGTAACGCTTACGGTCCCGCCTTGCGGCAGGGGCGAGGCGCGGTGCCGGGGATTGTCACGCGCACCGTGCCCTGGTGTTCCCAGACCTCCGCCGCGCCGTCCGCATAGCGGGCCCCTGAGCCGGACACCACGCGGGCCAAGACGCGGGCCGGTTGGCCCGTCTCCGTGATCTGCACGAAGTCATCCGCCCAAGCCAAAGCCGGGCGCGATCCATCGGCGCAGGCATAGGTCCGCGGGGCGGGGAAAGTGACTTGGCCCTCATCCCCAGCGTCGCCCAGGACGATGCCCTCGCGCCGCCGGTCGGCGCCGCCGGTCAGGCCCGCGGGCGTTCTGAGGATCCCCTGCAGGCCGCTGACCATGCGCCCGACTTGGACTTGGTGGCCCCTGTCCTTCAACGCGGCGATGGCCGGAATCAGCGGTTCCTCGATCTCGGTCGCTCCGCCCCGGTTCATGACATGGGGCAGGTCGACCGCTCCCTGCATGTCGAGCCCCCAGGCCAGAACGCCCAGCACGGCCCGCGCCGTATAGCCGATGATGCGCGATCCGCCGGGCGAGCCGACGGCCATGAGAAAGCGGCCGTCCTTATCCAGCACGATGGTCGGCGACATCGACGATCGCGGCCGCTTGCCCGGCGCCACCCGGTTGGGGGCGGGCTTGCCCCGCCACTCGGGGCGGAAGGAAAAATCCGTCAGTTGGTTGTTGAGCAGAAACCCCCGGACCATCAGGCGCGATCCGAAGGCGCTTTCCACCGTGGTGGTGAAGGAAATCGCGTTGCCGAAGCGGTCGACGATGCTCATATGCGCCGTCGACAGCCCTTTGAGCGGATCCTGCGGCCCCGGGTAGGCGGCCTGGGCCCCCGGCGGGCGGCCCGGGTCGATCAGGCCGTCCTTGGCTTTCATGGGGTCGATCAGGCGCGCGCGGCGGGCCAGATAGCCTGGATCGACCATGCCCTCGACGGGCACCGGCACGAAATCGCGGTCACCGACATAGCCGGCGCGGTCGGCGAAGGCCAGGCGTTCGGCCTCGGCGATCAGGTGCAGGGCCTGGGCGCTGTCCGGCGTCGTGCCGGCAAGCGGCAGATGGTCGAGCAGACCCAGGGTCTGCCCCACCGCCAGCCCACCCGAAGACGGCGGCCCCATGCCGCAGACCTTGTAGCCGCGAAAATCGGCGCAGACGGCGGGGCGCTTCTTGGCTTGGTAGGAGGAGATGTCCGCCACGGTCATCACGGCAGGATGAACGGGCGCGTTGGTCACGGCGTCGGCCATGGCGCGGGCGAGGTCGCCGGAATAGAAGGCATCCGCGCCCTTTTCCGCGATCCGGTCCAGGGTGTCGGCCAGGTCCGGGTTCTTCAGGATCGTGCCGGCGGGCTTGGGCGCCTCACCGTCGAAGAAATAGGCCTTGGTCGCCGGCACCTTTGCCAGATGGCGGTCGCCCGCGATCTGCCGGGCCAGGCGGTCGGAGATCGGGAAGCCGCCCAGGGACAGTTGGATCGCGGCCCGGAACAGGCGCGGCCAGGGCAGGCGGCCGTGCTCCCGATGGGCCAGCTCCAGCATGCGGATGACCCCGGGCACACCCACGGCGCGGCCGCCCAGGATGGCGTCCCGGTAGGGAAGGGGGCCGCCCCGGGCGTCCAGGAACATGTCTTCCTGGGCGGACGCCGGCGCGGTTTCCCGCCCGTCATAGGTTTCAATGGACTGTGTTTTGCCGTCGAAGCGGATCAGAAACCCGCCGCCGCCGATGCCCGACGATTGCGGCTCGACCAGGGTCATGACCATCTGGGCGGCGATGGCGGCGTCTACCGCGCCGCCGCCTTCGTTGAGAATCTCCAGCGCGGCGCGGGCCGCGAGCGGATGGCTGACGGAAACGGCATGGTTGCGGTAGGCCTGTCCGATCCACGGCCGGTCCGGGTCGGGCGCGGTCCGGGGCGGCGCGGCGACACAGCCGGCCAGCAGAAGAATCAGGGAAAATGCGGAAAAGCGGGGAAATCGGCGCATGATGTCCTACATGTAGCCCAAGGGTGCGGCCCGGTCCATCGCCGCTATTTGACCGGCTGGCCGGGTCTGGTAAAGTCCCGCGCCCACACGAAAACAACCCGGCCATTACCGGGAGGGAAACCAACATGGCGCGTATCACTGTCGATGAAATCAAAGCCCGCAAGGTGGCCAAGGGCGCGACGCCCATCGTGTCGCTGACCGCCTATACCCAACCCATGGCCAAGTTCCTGGACCCCCATTGCGATTTCCTGCTGGTGGGGGATTCCCTCGCCATGGTCGTCTACGGCCTGGAAACCACGCGCGGGGTGACCATTGAAATCATGTGTGCCCATGGCCGGGCCGTGACCCGGGGCGCGAAACAGGCCCTGGTCGTGGTCGATCTGCCCCAGGGAACCTACGAGGATTCCACGACGCAGGCCGTTGCCTCGGCCCGGCGCGTCATCGAAGAAACCGACGCCCAGGCGGTGAAACTGGAAGGCGGCGTGGAAATGGCCGCGACCGTCGCCGCCATCGTCTCCGCCGGGGTCCCCGTGTTGGGCCATATCGGCCTGTTGCCGCAAAAGGCCGAGCACCGGGGAGCGTTCAAGATTCAGGGCAAGGGCGACGAGGGCGCCCGCCAGGTCATGGCCGACGCCCACGCCATCGCCGACGCCGGCGCCTTCGCCATGGTGATCGAAGGCACGGTCGAGCCCGTGGCCCGCGAAATCACGGAACAGGTCGCCGTGCCGACCATCGGTATCGGCGCGTCGCCCGCCTGCGACGGGCAGATCCTGGTGAGCGAGGACATGCTGGGTCTGTTCGCCGACTTCACGCCCAAGTTCGTCAAGAAATACGCCGAACTGGGCGGCGCCATCGAACAGGCGGTCAAGGAATACGCCCAGGATGTTCGCAAGGGCGCCTTCCCGGGCCTGGAACACTGCTTCGGGGTCGAAAAGAAGTAAGCCATGGGCGCGGCATCTTCGCTCGACACCGTCCGCACCATATCCTCTCTGCGCGCCCGCATTCAGGGCTGGCGCAGGGCCGGGCAGCGCATCGGCCTGGTGCCGACCATGGGGGCCTTGCACGCGGGCCATGTCGCCCTGGTCAAGAAGTCCGTCGCCACCTGCGACAGGACGGTGGTGACCCTGTTCGTCAATCCGACCCAGTTCGGGCCCAAGGAAGATTTCTCCGTCTATCCCCGCGATGAGGCCCGCGACGCGGCCCTGGTCGCCGCCGAGGGGGCCGATCTTCTGTTCGCGCCGGGTGTGGACGAGGTCTATCCCAGCGGCCATGCGACCAAGGTCCATGTCGGCGGCTTGGGCGATATTCTCGAGGGCGAGGCCCGCCCCGGGTTTTTCACCGGCGTCGCCACGGTGGTCACCAAGCTTTTGCTGCAGGCGCTGCCCGACGAAGCCTTCTTCGGGGAAAAGGACTATCAGCAGCTTCAGGTCATCAAGAAATTGATCCGCGATTTGGACATCCCCGTCACGGCCACGGGGGTTCAGACCGTGCGCGAGGCCGACGGCCTCGCCCTGTCGTCGCGCAATGCCTATCTGACCCCGGCCGAACGCGCCACCGCCCCGGTCCTGCACGGCACCCTCGCCCAGGTCGCGGAACAGGTCGGCCGCGGTGAAGACCCGCGCGCCCAGGAGACATGGGCGAAGGCGCAGTTGGAACGGGCCGGCTTCTGGCAGGTCGATTACGTCACCGTGCGGGATGCCGTGACCCTGGAGGAAGTGTCGGATGCGTCACAGCCTGCCCGGGTGCTGGCCGCCGCCTGGCTGGGCAAGGCACGGCTGATCGACAACGTGGCGGTATAGCGCCGGGCCTAGACCTCATCCACCTCGGCGACAAAGCCGAAGTGATAGCCGGAGATGATCTGCCGCACGCTGCCTTCTTCGCCCCACAGGGGCAGATGGACGGCTTCGTAGGGGACATGTTCGTGGCCCGGGATGGTGGAGATGTGGCCACGCACCATTTCCGGTTCACCCGTTCGGGTGACGCGGACATAACGCTGACGGACGGCGTCACGCATGCCCACGGGCTCATAGCTGCTGACCCGCTTGTTGGTTGCTTCGAAACCGAGCGCGTCGGTCAGCCCGGTGCCCCAAAACCGATTATGGAAATCCGCGCCGTTGCCGATCACGTCCTTGACGGCCAGAAAGCTGGCGATCTTGTAAAGGTCCATCAGGCGGACCTGGCGCCACTCGGGATGCCCGTTGTTTCGCATCGCCAAACCCTGCCAATAGTCGATCAGGCGCAGGCATATGGGCGAGCGGCACTGGGCGATATCGCCTTCCTGTCGGGCAACGAGAAACCCGGCCGTCTCCGAAGGCTGATCGGTGAAGCTCTCTTCCATTCAATTACTATAGTGTTTTCCCCGTCCGGCCGATAGCTGGACCAATGGACAGGTTGTCCCGGGCGGCCTATTCGGGTGTGCAGGCGTAGGGCCAGGTAATGCGGGCGCCGGCCGGCACGGTCGCGCCGTCCGCGGTGACCACGGCGATCGGCACGATCTTGGCGTCCTCGGGAAGTGTGCGCAGGGCGGCGCTGTCGAACGGCGGTTCGCCGCGCCACAGGGCAAGCGGGTCCATCCATTGGCCGTTCAGGGGGATGACCTTGTCGCGGGTTTCGGCGAACTTCGGGCTGTCGGAGAACCAGGCGGCGAAATGAATCGCCGGCCGGCGATACCCGTCTCCCCGCCCCGACTTGCCGGGTGAAATGCCCGAATTGCCCGTCGGGCCCAGGTTCTGTCCCCGCACCACCCGGTCGCCGAGTTTCAGATCAGGCAGTTTGTCGAGATGGGCGTATTGGGTCCAGACCCACATCGGCAGGCCGGTATCGTCCGGGCTGTGGCGCAGATTGATCTCGATCCCGCGGTAGCTTTTTTCGCCCTTGTAGACGCTGACGACCACGCCGTCGGCCACCGCCAGCATGGGCGTGCCGAAGGGGGCGGGCATGTCGATGCCGCCGTGGTAGTTCTGTCGGGTGCGTTTCCTGGAATAGTCGATGGCCCAGGCTTCGTCGATGCCGCGGCAGTCGAGGCCGTCGGGAAAGCGCGGGATCTGTCCGGTTTCGAACAGGCCGCGCTTGACCGCGATACGGATGTCGCAGCGTCGCGGGCGGCCGATGGCGCAGAGCGTTTCCGGCCCGATCTCTTCGGGGCTTATCCGCCCGTCGACCGCGCCAACCGCCGGAGCGGCATCCCCGCCGCCGAACCGGGCGCGCAATTCCGCCATGGTCAGAAAACCGTCGCCGTCGGTGTCCAGGCGTTTGAAGCGCTTGGGCTTGCGCTGCCATTCCTCGGCGCTGATGCGGCCGTCGCCGTCGGCGTCCATGTCGCCCATGATCTTGGCGGCCTTGTCCTGGCCCTGGGCCGGTGGCGTGAATACCGCCAGCAGGCAGCCCAGCAGGACGAAACCTTGAAACACCCTGCGCATGGCCGGATTCTCCTTGATGTATCCCAGGCGGTTACTGCCCGTAGCGGGCGACGGTCAGCCCGTCGATGGATATTTCCGGCGGACGGTTCAGCACCAGATCGGCCACCAGGCGGCCCGATCCGCAGGCCATGGTCCAGCCCAGGGTGCCGTGGCCCGAGTTGATGAACAGGTTGTCATAGACCGTCGGCCCCAGCACGGGCGTGCCGTCCGGCGTCATGGGGCGCAGGCCGGTCCAGCCTTCGGCCTTTGTGACGTCGCCACCTTTGGGGAACAGGTCCGTGACGACGTGGCGCACGGTATCCGTGGCGTGGGACCCGAGGTGTTTGTTGTAGCCGATGATTTCCGCCTGTCCGGCGACCCGGATGCGGTCGCCCAGGCGGGTGATCGCGACCTTATGGGTTTCGTCCATGATGGTCGAGCGGGGGGCAGCGTCCCCATCGGTGACGGGCAGGGTGATGGAATAGCCCTTGATCGGATAGATCGGGACCTTGATGCCGACCGACTTGAGAACGACGGGCGCGTATGGGCCGAGGGCGCAGACGTAGCGGTCGGCCGTTTCCCGTCCGTCGGTGGTATCGACGCCGACGATCCGCATGCGGTCCATGGCCAGGCCGTCGATGGTTACGCCATAGCGGAAGGTCACGCCCAGTTTCTCGGCTTCTTTCGCCAGCGCCAGGGTAAACATGCGGCAATCGCCGGTGCGGTCGGTGATCATGCGCAGGCCGCCGACGAATTTATCCGCGACATGGGCCAGGCCCGGCTCGGCGGCGATGCAGCCGTCGCGATCAAGCACTTCGAACGGAGAATCGAATTCGACCAGGACCTCCTGATCGGCGGCGGAAGCGGCGACCTGCTTGTCCGTGCGGAACAGCTGCAGGGTGCCCATTTCGCGCTGATCGAACTCGAGGTCCAGGTCCGCCATCAGCTCGGTCAGCGCGTCGCGGCTGTAGTTGGAGATGCGCACCATGCGGCTTTTGTTGATTTTGTAGTCGCGCGCATTGCAGTTCATGATCAGCCGCGTGCACCAACCCCACATGGTCGGGCTGATCAGGGGATGCAGGATCAGGGGGCGGTACTTCATCAACAGCCACTTGATGGCCTTCATCGGTACGCCCGGCGCCGCCCAGGGCGAGGTCATGCCGTAGGACAGTTCGCCCGCATTGGCGAAACTGGTTTCCATCCCGGGACCGGGCTGGCGGTCGAGCACCAGCACTTCGGCCCCTTGCTTGGCCAGGTAATAGGCGGTGGTGACGCCGATGACGCCGGCGCCCAGGACGATGACCTTCATGGTGGTGACCCTTGCCTTTGCCGTTTACACGCGATCATTAACCGCCGTCGTTCGGACATCATACGGCCAACGCTATTGTTTTTCCGGCACCAGGTCCACCGGCGGGGCCGGAGGATCAGGCGTAATGAGCGGCAATGGCGCGGCGCATGACCAGGCACAAGGGCAGCGGCAGCAGAATGGTCGCGGCCATGGCGAGCATGGCCGTGGTCAGGCCGTAGGTGTCGCCGACGAAGCCGAAGGTCATGGGCCCCAGGATCATCGAGGCCGTGGCGATGGAATAGATCACCGCGAACCCGCGCGCCTGGCGTTGCGGTTCGATCAAATCGCCCACGGCGCCATATGTGACGGACGAGCTGCCCTGCAGCACCATGCCCAGCACCGGCAGCAGGAAATAGGCCGGCAGCGTCGGCAGCAGCAGGACGGCGACGATGCCCACAGCGGTGAATATCTCGACCAGCACCAGGGAGCGGACGGCGCCCAGTTTTTCCGCCAGGAAGCCGCAGCCGAACTTGCCGAAGGCGCCGCCGGCAAGGGTCAGCACCACGGCGAAGGCGCCGAGTGCTGTCGGGACTTCCTTTTCGATCATCAGGAAGGCGACGAAGGTCAGGAACCCGCCCTGCACCACCGTATCCAGCAGGACGATGGCGCACAGTGCGGCGAACGCCCCCTTGTCGCGGATGCCCCAGCCGCCCAACAGGCCCTGGCTGCCGGTGGTTTCGGCGGGATTCGGGGCCATGCCCGTGCCGGCGCGGCCGAGCACGACGAAGATCACAAGCCCCGCCGCCATGGTGACGGCGCCGAAGGCCAGGGTCGTGTCCTGCCAGGCGACGCCCGCGCCGATCGACAGGGTGAACAGCCCGGCGAAGGTCAGCTTGCCCACGTCGCCGAAGGAATTGTAGGTGCCCAGCGCCGCGCGCCGGCCCTGGTTGCCGAACACGGTGCTGACCAGGGTCGAGCATAAGGTGTGCTGGAACCCGCCGCCGATCCCGGCGAACAGCAGCACGACAACCACGGCCGTGAAGCCGTCGGCCCAGGCCAGGGCGACATAACCCGCCCCCGCGGCCAGCAGGCCGAAGGCGATGGGGATGCGTTCGCCGATGCGTTCCGACAGCATGCCCGACGGCAGTTCGAAGGCCGTCATGGCGGCGCGGTTGGCGGCGCGGATGATGCCGACCTGGGCATAGGTCAGGCCGAACGACTGCGCCAGGACGGGCAGCAGAACATAAAGCAGGTCGGTCAGGCCGTCTTGCAGGCTGTGGGCTGCGCAGCAGGATGCCAGGGTCGCGCGGCGACCGGTTTTTTCCTTAGTTTCCATGGGGCGGAAGGTCCACACGCACGACGATGCCCTTGAGGTCTTCCGACGGCGCCGGATAGCGGTCCATGACGCGGGGGTCGTGGCCGGGAATCACATGGTCCGGGCCGTCGGCCAGACGCGCGACCTTGCGGTGGCCTTCCAGCATGTCGCCGATATGGACCACCGTGGGATAAGGATTGCGGTCCAGCCAGTTGGCGTAAAGATGCATGGCGTCCGATGCCAGCACAACCCAGCCCCGTTCGGTCCAGGCGCGGACGAACATCATGCCCTGGGTATGGCCGCCGACGTGGTGCAGGGTCAGGCCGGGGAACAGGTCCTCATCGCCGTCGTGGAATTCGACCCGGTCCTTGTACAGCTCGCGCACGATGCCGCAGACGTCCTCGATATCGTAGCTATGGCGCAGCACGGGGTAGCGCATATGGCGTCCCGTCATATGGGCCATTTCCTGATCCTGGATATGGAAGGTCGCCTTGGGAAAGCGGTCCAGATTGCCGCCGTGGTCGTAATGCATATGGGTGATGACGACGTCCGTGACCTCGGCCGCATCGATGCCGACCAGCTTCAGACTGTCGACCGGGCAGCGGTGCCAGTCGCGGCCGCGGCTCTCGGCGGCTTCCTTGGTAAAGCCCGTGTCGACGACGACCGTGCGGGTCTGCGACACGCAGGCCCAGACGTAATAGTCGATGGGATACGGCGCGTCATGGGGGTCGGGCGGCTGCATGAAGTTGCGCGCCGCCGTCCGTGCGTGGGTGCCGTACTTGATGGCGTACAGCTTGTAGGTCTCGGTCATGGCCGTTTTCTCACGCCGGTGTCGGCTTCGACGGCGCGACGTCGACCCGCGCCACGATGCCGGCCAGGTCGTCGTTGGGGGCCGGATACATTTCCATCACCAGAGGATCATGCCCCGGCACCACGTGGTCCGGGCTGTCGGCCAGGCGGGCGACCTTTCGGTGGCCTTCCAGCATGTCGCCGATGTGCAGGACCGTGGGGAACGGGTTCTTGTGCCGCCAGTTGGCGAACAGGTGCATGGCGTCCGACGCCAGCACGACCCAGCCCCGTTCGGTCCAGGCGCGGACGAACTGCATGCCCTGGGTATGACCGCCGACATGATGCAGGGTCAGGCCGGGGAACAGCTCCGTGTCGCCGTCGTGGAATTCGACCCGGTCCTTGTAGAGTTCGCGCAGCAAAAGGCAGACATCGTCCACGTCGAAGGAACTGCGCAGCACCGGATAACGCATGTAGCGCCCGGTGATATAGGCCATTTCCCGATCCTGAATGTGAAAGGTCGCCTTTGGGAATTTGTCGAAATTGCCGCCGTGGTCATAGTGCATATGGGTGATGACGACGTCCGTGACCTCGGCCGGATCGACACCGACCAGCTTCAGGCTGCCCACCGGGCAGCGGAACATGGTGCGGCCGCGCCCACAGCCCGATTTTTCGTTGAAGCCGGTATCGATGACCACCGTGCGGTTTTCCGATACGCAGGCCCAGACGAAATAATCGATGGGATAGGGCGCATCGTGGGGGTCGGGCGGCTGCATGAAGTTCTGGGATTGCGGGCGGGGATCGTGGGTGCCGTATTTGATGGCGTATAGCTTGTAGGTTTCGGTCATTTATTGATGTCTCCTCTTGGCGAGAAGCCTAGAGCGGGTCCCGCACCCTCGCAAGTCCGCCGCTTCTGCTTGATCAAGGTCAATAGGCGGCGGGCGGCAGGGGTGTTAGACTGTGGTCATGGAAAGCCAAGAACTTATCGCCGCCATCAACATGGCGCTCACGGAAATGGAAGAACAGCCGGAGGACCTGCACGAGGTTCACCTGCGGCTTCTGGAGCTTCTCAATCAGTTGCGGGCCACGGGGGCGAATCTGCCGTCGGATCTGGTCGAACTGGAAAAGCAACTGGCGGAGCACGTCGAGGGCGTCAAGCCCAAGGCCTAGGGCCGCCTTATGGCGTTCCCCGGCCGGCCAGCGGCGGGGCATAGGCGAGGGCGCCGTCCCGGTCTTCCGTATCCCAGGGAAAATGGACCCAGGTGTCCTGCGCGACCTCGTGGATGAAGATATCCGGCAGGTCGCGGGCGGCCGGCTTGGCGTAAAGCGTGACGAACAGGGCGTCGGGCAACAGATTTCGGGCGACCCGCGCCGTGGTGCCCGTATCCACCAGATCATCAACCAACAGCCAGCCGGCCCCCTTGTCGGCGGCGGCGGCTTCCGGCGTCTTGAGCACCTGGACGCGGCCCTGGCTTTTCTCGTCATAACTGGCGATGGCCAGCGTATCGATCACCCGAATGCCCATTTCACGGGCCAGCACGGCGGCCGGCACCATGCCGCCCCGGGTGATGGCGACGATGCCTTTCCATGGCGCGGCCCAAGGGCCCGGCGGCGGGCTGGTCAGCAGGCGGCCGGCAAGCGCCCGCGAATCCGCATGGACGGCGGCCCAGGTCACGATGTGTTCCGGCGGCAACTGATCGGTCATGAGAAGGATATTATCGGGGCGCCGCCTGATCCCCAAGAGCGGAAGCGTCTGAACAACAGAGCCCCAGAAACGGAAAAACCGGCGCCCACGCTGACGCCGGTTATCCGGATTTGCAGTGAATGTCGTCGGTTAACGAACGTAGAGATGGACCTCGTTCGTCTTGGCGGCGGCCAGCGTCTTGGCGGACACGGCCACGCGCGTCGGCGGCAGGCCCATTTCCACCAGCGAGCGCTTAACGTCTTCGGCGTGGCGCTTGGCCTTGTTCGTGTTGATGGCGACCCGTGCGGACCCGCCGGCCGAGGGGGCGACCGCAACCAGGTCGAACACGGCGGTCGGATGGCTTTCAAGGGCGCGGCTGACGGCCGTGTAAAGGGCCTGCTGATAAGGCACGTTCGGCCGATCGAAGCGGATCACCACCAAGGGGCGGCGACCGGCCGTATCGGCGGGGGCGGCAACCTGGCTGGCGCCCGGGCCGCGGCCGGTGACGGCGGCATCAAGCAGCGACGAGCCGAGGGATTCGCCCTGGCGGATACCGGCCGAGATCTGCACCAAGTTGCGCTGTTCGGCGCCGATCCAGCTCGACTGGCGGCGCACGTCCTCGGTCACTTCGCGGTGCAAGCGGTCGATCAGAACGACGGTCTGGTCGACCTCGTCCTCGAGAATGGCAAGCTGGCGGTGGTCCTCGTCGACGGCGCCGGACACCTTGAAGGCGGCGCGCACGCTTTCCGTCAGGAACGAAGCCAGGGTGGAATCGCTGGCCACGCCCGTGGACAGCTTGTTCATTTCGCCGATGTCCTGGCTGAGACGGTTCAAATCCTGCTGCGCGGTGTTGAACTGCTGCACGAGAACCGGGTTGCCGCGGGTCGTGCCGACCTGCAGGCGGGATTTAACGGCGGCGATGGTGCCGTGGTACTGCTGCGAACTTTCGACGATGCGCGAACGCACCGACTGAAGCTGTTCATTATGCTGCAGGATCGAGCTTTGCAGTTTCTGCAGCTCGTCGCGCAGTTCCTGGACCTTTTTGCCGACGAAGGTGCCGGTCGTGTCGCCGGGCGTGACGCCGGTCGGCACGAACTTGGTCGAACCCAGGGCAGGCTGATTGGCCGCCAAAGCGGTCGCCTGCTGCGTCGCGGCGTCTTGCGCACTCGCCGTCTGCGACGAAACCGTTTCCGGCTGTTCGTCGGCGGTCGCCGATTTGGCTGCAGGTTCCGATGCGCTTAACGAGGGCCAAAGGTCCTCGTCAAATGAACATGCCCCCGTGAATAACACGGCCCCCGCCAAAAGAACTCTCAGTTTCGGAAAATCCATCTCGTCCGCGAGCCCTTGGTTCTTCTCCGATATAAACCGGAGTTGTTTATAAATCCCCAGCGGGTATGTCGATAAACATACCCCACCCCTCAGTTTCCGGGCGAGTGTACTCAAAGCCCCGGAGCACCACAAGTTCCTATTTTAATACGAAGATTCGCCGTTTGACGACCCTTTATCCAAGATCGCTCCTAGCGCTTGCAAACGAGGAAGTGCTGGAGTAGTGTCCGGCTCCTTCCTGACGGGGGCCCTCAGCGGCCCAGTCACAAGCGCCCGTAGCTCAACTGGATAGAGCGTCTGACTACGGATCAGGAGGTTGGGAGTTCGAATCTTCCCGGGCGCGCCATTTCCTTTGTTTTTCCCGAAGAATACCGACAAGTTCCCTGAAATAGGTCCGCCTCGGGCGGCCGCACGGGGCTATTGAACCGGTACGTTCAGGAACGTCAGCAGCACGAAGCGGTGGCCCTTGGTCACGGGCAGAACTTCGTGCAGCAGGGAACAGGAAAACACGACCGCCGCCCCTTTTTCCGGGCGATATAATTCCGGTCCGTATTCGGGAAAGCGCAAATCGCCGCCTTCGTACTCGTCCGTATTCAGGTTGAGCGTCACCGCGAACTTACGGTGCTTGGTCGCCGGGCTGGTGTCGTCGCGGTGAACGGTGAAGAAGCCCGCCTTCTCGGCCTTGTAGCATCCGATCTTGAAGGTCTCGACCGAATAGCCCTCGAAATGGAAGGCTTTCGAGACTTCGGGCACTAGGCGCGGCATCAGCCGGTTCAGCAGTTTCTGCTCCAGCGCCTTGTCGCGCATGTAATAGTCCTCGCGCCGCTTGGTCGTCGGCACCACCTGGACGCCGCCGCCGGCGGATGACCCAACGGCGACCGTGCCGTCGTCGCGCGGCCCGTTGTGCCACAGGCCGATCAGCCAGGCGCAGTCCTCGGGGTCCAGCGCGCGGGGAACGAGCAGCGCTGGCGCGGCCCGCTGCACCACGGCTTGTTCCCGGTCGTGGCGGGCCTGGGGCAGCATGTCGGCAAGCCAGCCTTCAAGGCCGGCGGCACCGTCGCCGAGTCCGCGCACGCCGACCAGGCGTTGATTGGGGTCGAGCACATAGACTGCCGGCGCCGCGACGCCGGACAGGCCCGCGAACCCGTTGGTGATTTCGGACCCCGGATCGGCCATCACCCGATGCGGCCAGGCCGCGGCTTCTTTCTGGGTCGCCGCCACCGTCGTATCGCCGGGCACCAGGGTCACGATTTGGGCGCCGCCGGCCGCGAGTGCCGCCGGATCGAGCCCCCCCTTGGTCAGTTCCGCAAGGTTCCGGCCGCCGGTGAACAAGAGGATCGTCGGCGCGCCGGTGACGGCGGAATAGAATTCGAAGGTGCGGCCCTCTGAATCGCGGCAGGCGAACAGGGGCGTGTGGTCGCCCCGGGCATACTGCGGGCGGGCGGGCGGCTCGAACAGGGTCGGTGCGGTTTTGATGTGGAGGTCCTCCTTTGAGCTGGCTTGATGCCGGCACCGCTGATGATACCGCAACCCTTTCGAGGGACAAGGTCAAGTCACCTTGACGGACGCGGGCGTCGGTGGCGGGGCGTGCCCGTTCCGTGGCTTCCCGTCGACTTATTGCTGTTCGCGCCGGGTTTGGTCTTTCCCCATCAGGTATGGCCTCGCATAATCCGCCGATGATCAAAAAAATCTCCGTCGCCTTGGTTCTCGTGTTGCTGGTCGCGCTTGCCCTGCTGGCCGTTCAGCAGGCGCTCGACCTGGAGGACGGCGCCGTCGCGCCGGTCCCCCGGCTTCTCGGAATGGCGGTGATGACCTATTTCGTGACCCTGTCCTTCATGGCGTTGCGCCTGTGGCTTGCGATGGGCGGGCGCGGCAAGGTCCGTTTTGCGCCGCTGCTCGACATGACATTACTGCATAATTTCCTGATGGTCTTTCTGCCGGCCCGGATGGGCGATGGCTACTATCCGTTTCTGATCGCCGCCCGCACGGGCCGCAAGCTGGGCGCCGGCGTCGGGAACCTGGTTCTGCTCCGTCTGTTGGACGTTACCTGTATCGCCATCAATCTTTGCATTGTCCTGCCCTGGGTGATCGCCGGCGGGGTGGATGCGGGCATGTTGCCGGCGATGCTGGCCGGGCTCATGTTGCTTGTGCTCGGGGTCATCGCCAATCTGACCCGCGTCCTTGAATGGGCAGCGTCGGGCCTGCTGCGCATCCGGACTGTCCGCGGCTTGCCGTGCCGCGGATTGTTGGGTAAGGCGTTCCGCCTCTTCGCCCAGGCCCGAAACTGGAATCGCGGGGTCAGTTTGCGGGCTCGGCTTGCGCTTTTTTCCGTCAGCCTGTTCGCCTGGTTCGCGAACGTGGCGACCTATTATCTTATTCTCACGGGCCTTGGTCTCGACCTGACTCTGCCGCGCGCGGTCTTCGCCGGGCAGTTGGCCGAAATCGGCGGTGTGCTGCCGCTGCAGACCGTGGCCGGGTTCGGCGCCAGCGAAGGCATTCTGGCCGGGGTTCTGGCGGTCTACGGGATGCCGTTGGCGGCGGCGGCGGTCCTGGCGGTCTGGGTGCGATTGTCCATCCTGGGGGGAGCTGCCGCGATATTTGCCGTTCGGGGGGCGATCTTGGCGGTGTGGCGGCTGCGCCGCCGCGCACAGGCCGATGCACCGCCATCCCTGGCCGATGCCGTATTCGGGGCCAAGGGAGTCTTCACAGGAGCGGTTCCTGGACGCTGAACCTTGCGCCACGGGCTGACGCGAAAAAGAGGCGCCAGCGGCAGGCCAAGAGGAATATTGAATCGCTTCAATGTCCGGCGGAGACGTCAAGGCGGCCTGGAAAAACCGCAGGCATCAGAGTACATCTTCATCGCAAATGTTTAAATTGGAGTGGTCGATGCGGTCAGAACTCCCAGCACCGGGATTGGAAAATTGATACAGGCTGACAGGGGAACAAACCGTATCTACGATCATTTAAGGGCCCAGTTCGCGCCGACGGACCCCAGGGCGAACGGCTATCTTTCGCCCAGGTTTTTCTACCGGGAGCGCACTTTGGTCCATGACCTGCTTGCCGGTATCGAGGATCCGGAAGGGCCGTTGATCGACATCGCCTGCGGATCGGGATTGATGTTCAGAAAAGACGATGCCGTTGTGGGCGGTCGTTTCGTGTTCGGCCTTGACTACAACGAGGACGCTTGCCAGTCGGCGTACGAAAACGGTCTTCCGGTGATACGCGGCGATGCGTTCCACCTCCCGGTCACGGGGGCGTCAGTCGGCCGGGCGGTATGCGGTCAGTTCCTGCAAACTCAATCGGATGAGGGCGCCGATCAGTTCCTTTTCGAGGCCGCCCGAATTCTCAAGCCCGGCGGCCATTTGATCATGCTCTGGCGGAGCCGTTCGTGGCTTCATGATTTCGCCCATTGGATCCATTTGGTGATCGACAAACTGCGTCGTCGGCAGATGGTTGATCATCGTGACCACACCATAGACATGATCAAGAAGCGGGCGGCGGCGTTTGGGCTTACCACCGTCACCGCAGGGCGCACTCTGCCGTTCGGAAAACCGGCCTTGCATGACGCCGGTTCCCTACTGGCCCGCGCCGTCGGGGCATCCAACTGCGTGGTCCTGCGTCGGGAGATCGATGCGGCGGATCAGGGCACGGTCGGATGACGGTTGCCGTCGATTTCGCGGGGCCGGGGGACAAGGAGGACTGGTCCGGCTTCGTCGACGCGGCGCCGGATGCCCAGTTCTTCCACCGCGGCGATTGGCGGGATCTGCTCGCAGGATGCTTTCCCTACCGCGACGCCTCGCTGATCGCCCGCACGGGCGGGCATGTCGTCGGCGTGCTGCCGCTGATGTCGATGCGCAGCCCGCTCACCGGCTCGGCGCTGATCTCCATGCCGCTCGGCATTTCCGCCGGGCCTTTGGCGGAAACGGCAGCGGTACGGGACGCGCTAATCGCCCGCGCGGTCACGCTGGTGGGCGAGATCGGGGGCAAATACCTGGAACTGCGCGACGTCGCGGACGATGCCGTGCCGGCGGACGGCGGCTGGCACAGCCCATCGGATTTCGCGATCTTTGAAAAGGACATCTCGGATACGCCGGAAGCGGCGCTTCTGGCGATTCCGCGCAAGCAACGGGCCGAGGTCCGCCGCGGCATGAAAGCGGGTCTTGTCGCGGTCGACGGCACGCTGGATGAATTCTATCCGCTGTACTGCCGCACCATGCGCGGCCATGGCACCCCGCCCATGCCAATGTCGTACTTCCGGGGGCTCGTTGATACCTTCGCGGGGGACGTCGATATCCTTGCCATACGTCGAGACGGCCGGACTGTCTGCGCCGTACTCAGCTTCTACCACCGCAATTGCGTGCTGCCCTATTACGCTGGGGCGCTGGACGAAGCCCGCACCGTCGGCGGCTTCGCCTTCATGTATTACGCGCTGATGAAACGCGCCCTTGCACGGGGCGTCACGCGGTTCAATTTCGGGCGCAGTTTCGTCGACAGCGGGGCCTATGCGTTCAAGGTCAATTTCGGCTTTTCCCCGCGCCCGGCGCGCTACCGGTTCTACGCGGCGCGTCCGCAGGACCTGCCCGGACTGCATCCGGACAATCCGAAACTGAAGCCTCTGCTCGCGGTGTGGCGGAAACTTCCCTTGCCGGTGACCGTGCTACTCGGCAGCCGCCTGTCGTGGATGGCGCCCTAGATCCCTGTCGGGATCGAAGAAGGGCAGGGCGTCCGTATCCAGTTCGTTTTCGATGCGCTCGATCAGCGGCCCCCCCAAGGGCAGGGCGCCGCCCGCGCCGAACAGGCGTTCGATCTTGGCGTAGGTGCCGCTCCGGTTCATCCATAACAACAGGCTGGTCATCAGACTGGCGTGACGGACGCGGCCAAATGGCTCCTCCGCGTCGATGTCATGGGCGTGCAGATAGCACCAAGGCAGCACGTTGTCCTTGGGCTGACAGGAATGGGCCATGCGGATCAGTGCTGCAGGGACATAGCGAAGGTACACGCCGCCGATGTAGGGCACGCCCCAGAAGCGGGTCGGAAAGATCGGCGTCGGCAGTTCGATCAGGCCGGACCGCCATTTGAACGGCGCCAGGGGCGCGCCGGGAAAGCCGTAAATGGGCGAATGGGCGGGCAGCACGCTGGACGAATAGCGGAACCCCAGGTCGGCCAGGATGTCGGTTGTCCAGACGGCGGTCCGGGTCAGCGACAGCGACGGCGCGCGGTAGCCGACCACCGGCTTGCCGGTCAGGTCTTCCATGAAGGCGCGGTCGTCGGCCGTTTCCTGGCGGAATCGTTCGGGTGTTTCGATTTCAAGCGGGCGATGGCAATGGGAATGATAGCCGATCTCATGGCCGGCGTCGGCGATCTCGCGAATCAGGTTCGGCGATCGCCGGGCGACCTCGCCGACGATGAACACAGTGCCGCGCACGCCACGGTCGGCCCACAGGTCCATGAACTGCCGGGTCGGTCTTTCATAACGGGCCTGATCTTCGGACTCCAGATGGTTTTCAAGATCATAGGTGAAACTAACGGGCAGGAGATCGCTCACGTCGTGGGCCTGTCAGACAGTTGAATATTTGCGCTGGAAGTACGCTTCGAAAAACCTGTTCGGTAATACTGCCATGGCCGAATCACGAATGAAATGGCGCACCGGGGTTCGTGGAACGTACCATTTCACCGCCCCCTTGGTCGCCACCTGAATCGAATGCAGGTGGGAAAGGCGTTCAGCCTCGAACATGTCGAAGGCCCGGTCGGTCGGGTGATCGATCAACGCCCGTGCCAAATATCCGGCATCGGCGAACGCCGCCGCCGCGCCGCGCCCGGAAAACAACGTCAAGGTATGGGCGGCGTCGCCAATCAGCCCGATTCTCCCCCGTTTCCATTTGTTCATGGTGATCATCATCGCCGGGTCCATGTAAAAATTTCCGTCTTCCGGGCAATGGTCCAGGGCCTTGGCTGCGGCGACGGACGAATTCCGGAAGGCGTCGCGCAGAACCGTGGCCCGCTTCGACGGGGGCGGCACATCAGGGTTATCCCGTTGCCATATGAAGATCACGCCCATGTCGTCCTGACGCATTGAATGGGCCACCATGTAGCGTTGCCGTTCCAAATGTTTCTCAAACATGTTCTCGAGGCGTAGGACGTTGGGAGATCTAAAGGCTGCGCACATCAGCCCCAAATGCAGGCGATCGACGTCATCGCTGGAAAACGCAAGGTCCCGAGTATGCGAATTTTGCCCGTCGGCACCGATCACCACATCGTATCGTCCGTGGTCGCCGCTGGCGAAGGTGACGTCGACGCCGCTCGTATCCTGGTTCAGGCTTTCAATGGTTTCCTCGAACCGGATGTCGGCGACGTGTTGGGCCGACTCGTAAAGAGCTTCCACCAAGTCGTCCCTGGTGATCTGGATGATGTCGATGCCTTTGAACAGCCGCTCGTACTCAAGCTTCAACAGCACCCGGCCCGAGGCATTGAGATAGCGCGACCGGGTGATCCCGGCGCCCCTCGCCCGGACGGCCGGCATGATGCCGAGGGATTCCGCATCCCGGTGTGCCTGATGCGCCAGGGCGACGACATAGCCGCCGAGGCGGCGATCACGCGCCTTTTCGACCACCGTGACCTGGACGCCGCCACGGCCCAGCCATAACGCAGCCGTCAGCCCGGCAACGCCGGCCCCGGAAATCAGGACGCATCGCGGCTTATCCATCTGCAGGCGTCCTTGATTTCAAATCCAATTTATCGCTTTCCCCTTGACCAATGGTTGGATACACCATGCCGTTGCGGTAATGCAACGTGGGCGCTTGCACGGCAGGAGGGTGACGATGAATGCGACGGGCGGAGCGAATGCCGTGGACCAGGCGCCGCTGAGGCCCGGAATTTTAAGCCCGGCGCGGCTGGCTGTATTGTTCGCGCTGCTGACGCTCTTTGGGGCCTTTTATAAAGGACATCTGGACCGCGTCCCCTACGCCGATGAGCGTTTCTACGTGCAGGAAGGCATCGACGCCGTGGACGGCGGGTTCCTGCGGCTTATTGATCGCCGCGGAAGCCGGAATTCTGATGTCACGGTCATGCCGCTTTATCCGGCGTTTCTGGGCGTGGTGTTTTCGATCAGTGACCGGGCGCTGGACTCGGCGCGCTGCACGATGGCTCAGGCTGATAAAGGGCGCGGTCCCTGTGATCTGGATTTCTCCGCCGTGTTCTGGCCGCAGTATCTTCTGGCGGCCTTTACGGTTGCGCTTTCCGTCTGGTTCGTTG
This sequence comes from Rhodospirillaceae bacterium, assembly GCA_002706405.1. GTDB lineage: Bacteria > Pseudomonadota > Alphaproteobacteria > Rhodospirillales > Casp-alpha2 > UBA1479. The sequence continues at coordinate 23,180 of PALN01000072.1, forward strand.
CGCGGGAGTTCCGAAGTTCCGTCGCCGGGGCGTTGGCCGGTGCGTTCCTGCTGGCGGCCGGGCTGCCGCTGCTCTACGCGAACCGCTATCTCACGGAAGCGGTATATTTCCCCTTGGTCGCGGTGTTCCTGGTCACCCTGTATTACGCGGTGCGTGACCGGGGTGTCGGCTGGACCGTCCTATGTGGCGTATCGCTGGGGCTGCTGGCCTTGAGCCGCGCGTCGTATATTTATGCGGTGCTGCCGGCCGTCGCCGTTCTCATCTTCGCCAGATTGCCCGGCGCGCGGCGACCGTTTCTCGGAAGACTGGTGCAGTCGATCGGGTTTTCCGCCGTGTTCTTCGCGATCCTGGGGCCCTGGTTCTGGGCGAACTACACGTTCTTCGGCTCCTTGATGCCGACCTCGACCGGGATCGTCCTGGTTTCGCGGGTAACTCACAACAAGATGACGCCGCAGGAATACGCCGCCGGATGGGTTTTTTGGCTCCCCGATTTCGGTGATTCGCTTTCCGAAAAACTGTTCGGCCGCGATGCCGTGGAGCGCCTGAAGTTCGAAGGCCGGGGATCGTTTTACCGGGTCGTGCGAGGCGACGTCATGGGCGAGGCGGAAGCTTACTTGAAAACGGCGCGGCCGGGCCCACTCAGCAAAGAGGAGCGCGCGAACGCGCTTCGCAGCTGGCTGATCTCGGAAAAGATTTTCGGTGATCTGCCGAAGCATGTGGCGGTATCGCTGCTGCTCAGTTGGCGCGGCGTGTTTGTCGGCAAATATGCGGGCATGATCGGCCTGGCGGCCCTGGTCGCCCTGTTTTGCGGTGCCTGGGGACGGCCTTATCGCTGGCCCGTGGCGACCCTTGCCGCCGTTCCCGTCTTCGTTCTGGGCCTGCAGGCGTTCACATCCCTCAATATTCCTCGCTACAATGTGGCCATGCTGTTTCCGATGGCCGTAGCCACGGGTTTGATGTTGTCCGCTTTAATCAGGTGGGGCGCGACGCGGCTGCACAGGGGCAGGTCCGACGCCTGAATTCGCCGAACCGGGATCGCCCGGGTATGTTTCCGCCACGTAATCGACATTGGGACGCCGACCCCGAGCCATGGTTGCCATTCTTATCCCCGTCGCCGCCCTGTTCCTCAGCTTCGGCATCCTGCTCGCCGGTAATGGACTTCAGGGCACCCTGTTGCCCGTGCGCGCGGGGATCGAAGGATTTTCGCCCTTCGCCATCGGCGTCATGGGGGCGGCTTTCTATCTGGGCTACATCCTGTCCTGTTTCTTCGCGCCGCGCATCGTCGCGCGGGTCGGGCATATCCGCTCGTTCACCGTGTTCGGCACGGTCGCCTCGGCGGCGCAGCTTCTGCACGTGGTCTGGGTCGATCCGGTTTCCTGGTGGGGACTGCGCTTCATCACCGGGGCCTGCCTGTGCGGGCTCTACATGGTCATGGAAAGCTGGATCAACGAGCGCGCGGGCAGGGAACACCGCGGGCGCATCCTGTCCATCTATCAGATCGTCAACCTGGGCGCCGTGACCGTCGGCCAGCTTCTGTTGAACCTGTACGAGCCTGCCGGGTTTGAGCTGTTCGTGGTCGCCTCCGTGCTGGTTTCCGTCGCCCTGGTGCCCGTGGCGCTGACGCGGGCGACAGCGCCCCATCCGCTGCAGCAGGTTCGCATCCGCATTCCCCGCGTCTACGCCATCTCGCCCGTCGGCGTGGTTGCCTGCCTGACCGTCGGGCTGATCAACGGCGCCGTCTGGACCCTGGTCCCCCTGTTCGCGCAAAGCGCCCTCACGTCGATCGCCGAGCTGTCCCTGTTCATGAGCCTGCTCATCCTGGGGGGTGCCGTCTTCCAATGGCCGCTGGGGCGATGGTCGGATCTGATCGATCGGCGCTGGGTGATCATCATGATCTGCGTCGGCGGCGGGCTCAGCGCCGTGGCGCTTATGATGTTCGGCGAAATCTCGCGCATCGCCATGTATGGCCTCGCCTTTGTCTATGGGGGCTTCACCTTTGCGCTTTATGCCATCGCCATCGCCCATGCCAACGACCAGGCCGAGCCCGAGGACTTCGTCGAAATCGCCTCGACCTTGATTCTGGTGTTCGCCATCGGCGCCGTTGTCGGGCCGATGCTGGCGTCCTTGGTGGTCGAGCTGGCGGGCCCCAATGCGTTCTTCGCCTATTCGGCCGTCATTCATGTCCTGACCGCTGTTTTCGCCTTCTACCGCATGCAGCGCCGCGCCGGGGTCCAGCCCGAGGATAAGGAAGATTTCGTCGCCGTCCCCCGTGCGTCGCCGGAAGTCATCAGCATCGATCCGCGCGGCCTTGATGAGGAGCCGGGCGATGACGGCGACGGGGAAGCTTACAAGGGCGGCTGACGCGGCGGCCGTGCCGCGCGGCGATTGACCTGGGCTCCGGAAATTCCGATAACGGCACATCGGAATTGTATACAAGGCCCCGACAATCAAAAACCGGGCCAAGCCGCTTTCGGAGAGGAAACACATGGTACATACCGCCGCGTCGACCGCGCTCGACCACATCAAGGTTCTGGATCTCACCCGGGTGCGCTCAGGACCCACCTGCGTTCGCCAACTCGCGGACTGGGGGGCCGACGTGATCAAGGTCGAACTGCCCGAAAGCATCGAACCGGACGGCACCTTGGGCGCCAAGCGCCACACGGCCGATTTTCAGAACCTGCAGCGCAACAAGCGCTCCCTGACCCTGAACCTGAAGGAAGAGGAAGGCCGCAAGCTGTTCATGCGCCTGGTCGAGGGGGCCGACGTGGTGATCGAGAACTTCCGCCCCGACGTGAAGGACAAGCTGGGCATCGGTTACGAAGCCCTCAAGGCCGTCAATCCGCGCATCATCCTGGGCTCTATTTCCGGCTTCGGCCAGGACGGCCCCTATGCCAAGCGCCCCGGCTTCGATCAGATCGCCCAGGGCATGGGCGGGCTGATGTCGATCACCGGCGAGCCGGGCCGCGGCCCCATGCGGGTCGGCATTCCCATCGCTGACCTGACCGGCGGACTGTTCTGCGCCATGGGTGTATTCATCGCCCTGATCGAGCGTGAGAAATCCGGCCAGGGACAGTGGGTCACGTCGTCGCTGCTGCAGGCCATGGCCTTCATGCTCGACTTCCAGGGCGCGCGCTATTTGATGGAGAACGAGGTTCCCGGCCAGGCCGGCAATGATCACCCGACCTCCATTCCCACCGGCGTGTTCCCGACCAAGGACGGGCATATCAACATCGCCGCCGCCGGCGAGCGCATCTGGGCGCGGTTGTGCGACGTGCTGGGGACGCCCGAATGGACCGAGGACGACCGCTTCAACGGGCCCGAAAAGCGGTCCAAGAACCGCCACGACCTGAACGCCCTGATCGCCGAGAAGACCAAGGACCGGACCAGCGCCGACTGGGTCGAAGCCCTCAATAAGGCGGGCGTGCCCTCGGGCCCGATCTACGACATGGCCGGCATGTTCGCCGACGAACAGGTCAAGCACCTGGGCATCGCCGAGGAATGCGAGACCACCTGCTTCGGCAAGGCCAAGATGATGTCGCAGCCGATCCGCATGAGCCGCACCGAGTCCAAGCTGGTCGTCCACCCGCCGGAAAAAGGCGAGCACACGGAGGCCATTCTGGGTGATTTGGGGCTCAGCGCGGACGAGATCGCGGACCTGCGGGCACGCGAGATCATTTAAGGACGTTTCACCACAGAGACAGTGAGGCAATGAGAAGGAGGGGCGAACCGGTCAGCCCCTCCGCCGTCATGGCCGGGCAGGCACGGCCATGACGAAATAAAGAAATCTCATCGCCTCGCCGTCTCAGTGGTTGGTTTCCTTGTTATTCCGCCGCTTCCGCCTCGCGCAGGGGCGTGCGCATGGTGACCCATTCCTCTGCCGCCGTCGGATGGATCCCGATGGTGGCGTCGAAATCCGCCTTGGTGGCGCCAGCCTTGAGCGCGATGCCCAGCGCCTGGGTCATCTCGGCGGCGTCCAGGCCGACCATGTGACAGCCCAGAACGCGGTCCGTCTTCTTGTCGACGATCATTTTCATCATGGTGTGCTCGTCGCGGCCCGACAGGGTGTATTTCATGGGCCGGAAGTGGGACTGATAGATCACGACGTCGTGGTTCTTGCGGGCCTCGTCCTCGGTCAATCCGACGGTGCCCACGGGCGGGGTCGAGAACACGGCCGTGGGAATATCGGCGTAGTCGACCGTGGTCGGCTTGCCGCCGAACAGGGTATGGGCCACGGCCATGCCTTCGGCCAAGGCCACGGGTGTGAGCTGCACCCGGTCGATGACGTCGCCCAAGGCATAGATGCTGTCGATGCTGGTCTTGAAATGGTCGTCGACGACGACGGCCCCCTTGGCGGTCAGCTGGACGCCCGCTTCTTCCAGTCCGACGCCCTTGGTGTTGGGGGCGCGGCCGGTGGCGTACATGACCGCGTCGACTTCCAGGATGTCATCGTCGTTGAGGCGCAGGGAAAAGCCCGCCGCCGTCTTTTCGATGGATTGGACGGTGGTTTCCTGGTGAATGGAGACGCCCTTCTTGGTCATTTCGTCGTGCAGGGTATCGCGTACCGCCGGATCGAACCCGCGCAGAATGTTCTCCGCGCGGATGATGATATGGGTGTCGGCGCCCAAGCCGTTGAAGATGCCGGCGAATTCCACGGCGATATAGCCGCCGCCGACGATCGCGATCCGGGCCGGCATCTGCGCCAAGTCGAGCGCCTCGTTCGACGTGATGGCGTGCTCGATCCCGGGAATGTCCGGCAGGGACGGCCAGCCGCCGGTGGCGATCAGGATGTATTTCGCGGTGCAGGTCCGGGTGCCGTCCGGGCCGGAAACCTCGACCGTATGGGCGTCGACGACGCGGCCGGTGCCCGTCAGCTCATCCACGCCGGCGTCGCGCAGCAGGCGGTGATAGACGCCTTCCAGGCGGTCCAGCTCCTTATTCTTGTTGGCGATCAGCCGCGGCCAGTCGAATGTCGGCCGACCCGTGTCCCAGCCGTAGCCCGCCGCGTCTTCGAAATCCTCGGCGAAATGGGCGCCGTAGACGAGAAGCTTCTTCGGCACGCAGCCGCGCATGACGCAGGTGCCGCCGATGCGCATGTTTTCAACCACGGCCGTCTTCACGCCGTACTGGCCGGCGGCGAAGCGCGATGCGCGGACCCCGCCGGAGCCCCCGCCGATGGTGATCATGTCATAGTCATACTGCGGCATTGCGGGGTTCCTTTGGATTGTGGGCGTGGCGTGGCGTTATAGAGACCGCCGTCGGGAGCGTCCCCCATCTAATCAAGTTCATCGCCGGGTTCAACCGGGTTCGCCGGCGCAGGGAGGTCGGCACGCGCTGGGGGGCGTTTGGGGAGATTCGCCCGAGCTGTGTCAAATCCGTGACATTTGCGCAACGGTGGTCGTCCGGCGGGATGTGATCGGCGGACGACTGTCGCCGAAGCGTCTGAAATTCATTGAATCTTCTCAATGTGTGACATTCGCGCAACACTGTTCCAGAAAATCTACAGTCAGGATGGATTTTGCTTTTGAAACAGAGGCAAGTCGCTAAACTGCCCTCGTCCGGAACAGGATCACCAACGCGTGATCCTTTGGTGTTCCAGGGCAAAGTGGATTTGTAAGAGTGAATCTCATCTTAGGAGCAAACGAATGAACCTCAAAAAGACCCTTATGGCTGGTGCCGCCGGTGCAGCGCTTTTCGCGTTCGCCGCCCCGGTTGCCACCACCGCCGAAGCCGGTTCCATCAAGAACGGCAATGCGACCGACCTGAAAGTTTACGGCCAGGTCAACCGCAACATGATGTTCTACAACGACGGTGAAGAATCCGGCTATCGCCACCAGGACGGTGATAACGGCTCCACCCGTTTCGGCCTCGCCGCGACCGGCAAAGTCAACGAGTCCGTCTCCGTTGGCGCCAAGATCGAAGTCGAAATGCAGTCGAACGATTCCCCGAACATCAGCCAGTCCTCGGAAACGGATTCCAACAGCACCGGCTTCAAGCAGCGCAAAGCTGAACTTTACTTCAGCCACAAGCAGTTCGGTAAGCTGACCCTGGGTCAGCAGTCGCAGATCTCCGACGGCATGTCCGATGGCCTGGACCTCGGCTACGCCGCGGGTGCCTTTGCCGGTATGGATTCCTCCCTGCTGGTTTCCGGCATGCTGTTCCGCAACGACAACACGGCCGGTGCTCTGTCCTCCACGAACATCCGCAGCGTGTTCAAGACCCTTGATGGTGGCCGTCAGGACGCCATTCAGTACCAGACCCCGTCCATGAACGGTTTCCGCGCTCAGCTGGGCCTGGAAGATTCCGGCGTGTGGGGCCTCGGTGCTCTGTATGACGGCAAGATGGGCGGCCTGCAGATTCGTGGCCGTGCGTTCTACGAAAACCGCTCGGGCAACAGCACGACTGCTGACCAGTGGCAGATTGGTGCTTCTGTGAAGCATGACAGCGGCATCTCCCTGACCGGTCTGTACGGCTCGTCCGATCAGGATTCCGGCGATGACCACAAGGTCTATGCCGCAACTGTCGGCTACACGGCCAACATGAACTCGCTGGGTGCCACCGGTATCGGTGTGACCTTCCAGGGCACGTCCGACCTCGCCGGCGACGGCATCGACGGCGAAGCCTTCGGCTTCGGCGTCAACCAGCAGATCAAAGCTGCCGGCACGAACATCTACGGCAACGTGATGTTCTGGGACGTCGACGGCACCACGGTTCCGCTCGACAGCCTGATGACCTTCCTGGTCGGTGCTCAGGTTAAGTTCTAATCGGGCTTAAGGTGGGGCGCTTCGGCGCTCCGCCGCTCGGTTGAGCTTTCAGTAAGGAAACGGCCGTCCTTCGGGACGGCCGTTTTTCTTTGTCTGGATGGTCGTGGCGTTGGGGGGCGCGTGGCCGCGCGGACGCCGCGGGATTATTCGACGGTCACGCTTTTCGCCAGGTTGCGGGGCTGGTCCACATCCGTGCCTTTGATGACCGCGACGTGATAGGCCAGCAACTGCACCGGGATCGCATAAAGGATGGGGGCGACGAAGGGGTCGACGGACTGCAGTGCGACCGTGGCCTCGGCCCCGTCGGCCAGCGCCGCTGCCCCCGCTTCGTCGGAAAAGACGATCACCCGCCCGCCCCGGGCCATGACTTCCTGCACGTTCGACGCCGTCTTTTCGAACAATGCGTCCGTGGGGGCGATGACGATGACCGGCACCTGGTCGTCGATCAGGGCGATGGGGCCGTGCTTCATCTCGCCGGCGGCATAGCCTTCGGCATGGATGTAGGAAATTTCCTTCAGCTTCAAAGCCCCCTCAAGGGCGATGGGATAGCTGGTGCCGCGGCCCAGATAGAGCACGTCCCGCGCCTCGGCCATGCCTTGGGCGATCTCGCGCAGCCGTTCATCGTGATTGAGGATCTCCGCCGCCCGCCCGGGCACCTCGGTCAGTGCCGTGGTCAGGCGTCCTTCGGTTTCGGCATCGATGGCACCGCGCCCGCGGGCGATGGCAATGGCCAGACAGGCCAGAACGGTTAACTGCGTGGTGAAGGCCTTGGTCGAGGCGACGCCGATTTCGGGGCCCGCGTTGGTATGCAGGACCATGTCCGATTCCCGGGCGATGGCGCTTTCCGGCTGATTGACGATCGACAGGATCGACTGTCCCGCCCCGCGCGCATAGCGCAGCGCGGCCAGGGTATCGACCGTCTCACCCGATTGGGAAATGAAGATGGCCGCGCCCTTCTGCGCCATGGGCGGCTCGCGATAGCGGAATTCCGAGGCGATATCGACTTCGACCGGAATGCGGGCCAGCTGTTCGAACCAGTACTTGGCCGCAAGACAGGCGTAATAGGAGGTGCCGCAGGCGACCAGGGTCAGGCGTTCGAGCGTCGCCGGATCGAACGGCAGCCCGGGCATGGTGATGGTGCGCGACGCCGGGTTGATGAAGCTTTGCAGGGTGTCGCCGATGACCTGAGGCTGCTCGTAGATTTCCTTGAGCATGAAATGCCGGTAACCGCTTTTGCCGATGGCGGCACCGGACAGTTCGGTCAACCGTACCGGGCGTTCGGCCGGGGCATCGTCTTCGTCGAACACCTGGACGCTGTTTGGGCTGAGCACGGCCCAGTCGCCGTCTTCCAGATACATGATGCGGTCGGTGAGCGGTGCCAGCGCCAGGGCGTCGGAGCCGAGGAACATCTCGCCGTCCCCGAAGCCGACGGCCAGCGGGCTGCCGCGGCGGGCCCCGATCATCAGGTCGTGATGGCCGGAAAAGATGATCGCGAGCGCGAAGGCGCCGTCGAGCCGGCGCAGGACGGCAGCGGTCGCCGCCATCGGGTCCTTGCCGTCCACTATTTCCTGGGTGATCAGATGGACGATGACTTCCGTATCCGTGTCGGATGCCAGATCGCAGCCCTTGGCGACCAGTTCGGCCCTGAGGTCCTTGTAATTTTCGATGATGCCGTTATGGACGATGGCGACGCGGTCGGTGGCATGCGGATGGGCGTTGACCTCGTTCGGCACGCCATGGGTCGCCCAGCGGGTATGGCCGATGCCGACCGTGCCGGCGATGGGCTGTTCGTCCAGCCGGGCGGCCAGATTGGCAAGCTTGCCTTCGGCCCGACGACGGTCGATGGAGCCGTTGACCAGGGTCGCGATCCCGGCCGAATCATAGCCCCGGTATTCCAGGCGCTTCAGCCCTTCCAACAGGACGGGGGCCGCCGCGTGCCGGCCGAGAATTCCGATGATGCCACACATCGCCCGCTAGCCCTCTTTCTTTCGGTCTTGCTTTTCCTTGCGCCGCTTGGCGTTGAAGCGGTCGGCCCAGCCGGTTACTTCCTTCTGATCAGCCCGGGTCACGGCGAGCGCCCCCGCCGCGACATCTTTGGAAATGGCGCTGCCTGCACCGACAATGGCGCCGGCGCCCACGCTCACCGGAGCGACCAGCGCCGTGTTAGAGCCGATGAAGGCCCCGTCACCGATCACTGTTCGGGACTTCACGTGCCCGTCGTAATTGCAGGTGATGGTGCCGGCGCCGATGTTCACACCCGCGCCGACAACGCTGTCGCCGACATACGACAGGTGATTGGCCTTGCTGCCCGCACCCAGGGTCGCGGCCTTGATCTCGACGAAGTTGCCGATATGCACGCCCTCGGCCAGGTCGGCGCCGGGGCGCAGGCGGGCGAACGGCCCGATCACCGTGCCGGATGCAACCGTGGCGCCCTCGATATGGCAGAACGCCCGGATCTCCACGTTGTCGGCGATGCGCACTTCCGGCCCGAAGAAGACGTTGGGTCCGATCACCACGTCGCGGCCAAGCTGTGTGTCCCACGACAGATAGACCGTATCCGGGTCGATCAGGGTGGCGCCGCCTTCCAGGGCGCGGGCGCGCAGGCGCCGCTGCGCGACGGCCTCGGCCTCGGACAGGTCGGCGCGCGAATTGACGCCCAGAACCTCGTCCGCGTCGCCGGTTACCACGGCGGCGGCGGCGCCGTCCCGGCGGGCGAGGGCGACGATGTCGGTCAGATAGTATTCGCCCTTGGCGTTGTCGTTGGTGATCTGGTCGAGCCAGTCCAGGGCGCGCGCGCCGTCGATGACCATCACGCCTGAATTGCAGAGCGTCACCGCAAGCTGCGCCGGCGTCGCGTCGCGGGCTTCGACGATGGATGTCAGGGCGCCGTCGCCGTCCAGGATCAGGCGGCCGTAAGGGCCGGGGTCGGCGGGCTCGAAGCCCAGAACGACCACGCCCGGACGGGCCGAAGACCGTCGCGCCGCCAGCATGGCACCCAGCGTTTCGGCGGTGATCAGGGGGGTGTCGCCGAATACGATCAGCAGGTCGTCGGCCGGATGGGCCTGAATGAAATCGCGGGCCGCCAGCACCGCATGGGCCGTGCCCAGGCGGTCGACCTGCACCGCCGTCGGATGCGGTTGCACGGCGGCGGCCAAGGCATCCATGCCGTCACCGACGACGACAACGGTCCGGTCGATGCCCGCCGTCTCAAGATTGGCCAGAACGTGGCCGATCATGGGGCGGCCGGCCACGCGGTGCATCACTTTCGGCAGGTCCGACTTCATGCGCGTGCCCAGCCCGGCGGCCAGAACCACGGCGGTCGTCGTCGATTTTCCGTCTGCTTGCATGAAAACGCGGGGGCCTTTAAAGGATTCGGTCAGTGGTCATCGGGGTCGATCGATGGTTCCGGTGAAACATCTGGAGGGTCGGGCCGCAAGGTGCCACAGTATCTTGTGTCATCCAAGTCACAGTTTGTTACGGAATCTTGCAATGGAATTATGCAATGCCCGGGGTTAAGGAGCACTTACCCGCCTCGTCCCGGCCCAAAGTCCCCTTTCCTAAGGTGGTCGTGTTCGATCTCGACGGCACCCTGGTCGACAGCGTGCCGGACCTTCATGCCGCGTTGAACTGGCTGCTCGCCCGCCTGGGCCGGCGCGCGGTCACTCTCGAGGAAGTCGTCGGCATGGTCGGCGATGGGGTGCCCAAGCTGGTCGAACGGGGATTGCTGGCCACGGGCGGCCTGCCGGCGGAGGGGGCCGACGGCCCGATCGCCGACTTCACCCGCCATTATGAAGCCAACGCGGCGACCCTGACGCGGCCCTTTCCGGGCGCCGTTGCAGCGCTCGCGGCCCTGCGCGATGCGGGCTGCACGCTGGCCGTCTGCACCAACAAACCGGCGGGGGCGACGGGGGAAATTCTTGATGCCCTCGATCTGGCACCGTTCTTTGCCGCCGTCGCCGGCGGCGACACGGTGCCGGGCGCGCGCAAGCCCGACCCCCGTCATCTGATGCATGTGCTCGATCAATTGGGGGCGGCGCCGGGCGACGCGGTCATGGTCGGCGACAGTCACAACGACGTCAACGTAGCCAAAGCCGCGGGCGTGCCGACCGTGGCCGTCACCTTCGGCTATGCCCATGGGCCCGTCGAAGAGCTCGGCGCCGATGTGCTGATTGATCATTTCGATGATCTGGTGCCGGCGCTGATGCGGCTGGCCGACTAGCCTGCCGCTCATCCGGCGGTGGGGCAGAGGTCGAAGGCGATGGACACGCGCTTTTCGTCGCTCGAGGTCACCGGGATGGTCTGATGCCCGAAGTAGGAGGGGAACATGACCATCATCCCTTCCTCGGGCCGGACCAGATGCACCGCCGGCTCGCGCCGGTCGCCGATCAGGTGGAAGGCGCGGCCGAATTCGATCCAGCCCTCGATGTTGTTGGTGCGGCCTTGGGCCGCCTCCTTCATGGAAGACGGCAGCGCGGGGTAGTACACGCCCGACAGCCAGGCCGGGGGGTGGAAATGAACCAGCTGGCGGCCTTCGCGGTCGTAGACCGTGCCCCAGCAGGTGACGTCGAACCCCTTGGGCGGGTCGGCCAGGAAGGGATGGTCCGGGTCTTGCGGATGGGCGGTCATGAAGTCCCGGGCCATGGCCAAGATCATCTTTTTCAGCTCCAGCGCCGGGCCGTGCTCCGTCCCGTCGAACAATTCCAGCGTGCCGCGCCCGTTCTCCACCGATCGGTTGACCTTGGAATAGGTCAGGCTGGGATGGTTCAACAGGTAACTCACCAGATCCTTGTTGAAGGACGCCAGGGAATGATAGCCGGCGGGCGGGCTCTGAACCCGCGTCATGACCAAATCGAAGTCGAGCAGTTTGGCGGCTTCGTCCGCTCGGCCCAGGTCGTTCAGCGCCGCCGATTTCATGGCCAGGGACGGCGTGGGGAAGGAGCCCGCCGCGAGCGCCCGGTCGGCGGCGGCGATGGCGCGCTCCGGCTCGCCCGCGCGCATCCAGGCAAAGGCCATCTGGCCGTGCAGGTCGACGGCTTCGGGATGGGCCTTGAGGAATGTCTCCGTAAGGGCCGCCGCTTCCGCCGCCCGGCCTTCGGCGCCATAGGCATAGATCAGTTCGTTGACCGCCCCGCCGTCGTCGGGATTCAACGCCACCGCGCGCTCCAGCGGCGGGATGGCCTTGGCATAGTCCGTCGACCGCCCATGCAGCAGGCCGATATTGGCGAAGGCGCGCTGGTGGTTCGGGTTCATCTCGGCCGCGCGCGTGAACAGGGCGATGGCGTCATCGAATTTTCGCGCGTTCATATGCACGGTGCCCAGGTTGAAATAATCTTCCGGGTCCTGGCTGCCGAGCTCGAGCGCCGTTTCATAGGCCGCCCGGGCGCTTTCATCGTCGCCCATCAGCTGATAAGCGATGCCGAGGGCGCCATAGACCGGCGGTGCCTCGGGCGCCAGTTCGGCGGCGCGGCCCAGGTCCTCCGCTCCGCCGGTGGGGTCGCCCAGCATGATCCGCGTGCGGCCCAGCTCGAAGGACAGATTGGGATCGTCGGGCAGCCGCGCCCGGGCATCGCTCAGAACTCGGATGGCGCCTTCGTTGTCACCGCTGTCCAGCAGCATTTTCGACAAGGTCACGGCGCAGGGGGAAAATTCAGGATGGGCGGCCAGGGCCCGGCGCAAAAGGGCGATGGCCTGAACCGTCTTGCCCTGATTGTGGCGCACGAGGCCCAGGCAATAGAGCGCTTCCGGGTGGTCGGGAACGGCCTTCAGCACGTCTTCGGCGTCTTTTCTTGCGCGCGACAGGTTTCCGGCGCGGAACGCCTGGCCGGCGCGTTCCATCAGGCGGGCGACGTCGTCTGCGGTCTTCGGTTTCAAGCGGCCTCTCCTGGATCGGCGGTCGGAAATCGGGGTGCGTGCGGCGGGGCAGAGACTGCCACAGCGGCTGTTCTGCGTCCATGTTGGCCGCGTGGGCCGCGCCGCGCTTTGATCTGGCGCATTCCGGAAGGTGGCAGGCCCGGCTTGACAGGCTTGGGGGGCGCCCCTTATATGATCCCGCCTTGCCGCCGGGGAATGTCCCGGCGATGCAGCAAGGGCGCGTAGCTCAGCGGGAGAGCACTGCCTTCACACGGCAGGGGTCACAGGTTCAATCCCTGTCGCGCCCACCATTCTAAACCCCCGGCCGCCGGGGGTTTTGGCTTTTTGGGCCATTGGTGCCCGCCCCCCCCAAATCAGGCTGAAGTGCGCCGGAAGTGCGGCGAAACACGATGTTGTGTTTTTAATCACCCTCCAGCTACCAACTCTGGTGTGCCTTCTTGATTTCATAAAGGGCTGAGCGTAACTTCGTCTCTGTCGGTGCTTTGGCAGTGTCGCATAGAGAGGATCCGACGCGGTTTACTCAGAACCGCAGCGCGGCATGTGAGTCCGGGATTAGCAGCAAAGAGAGCAATGGTCCTACCGGCTCCTGTAAACACGGGAGTCGTGCGCCTGCTTGGTTCGACTCCGTAGACACATGAGGAGTTGGACCCATGTTGAATCCCGAAACTAAAAGTGAAGGCGAAGTCGAACAGCGATTCCTGACGACTGAGCAAGCCGCTCGATACCTTGGCATCGCGCCAAGCACTCTCAAAACCTCTCGATGCCGACCGGAATTGAACGGCCCCCCGTACAAGAAATTCGGTAGGGCCGTTCGCTACGATATCCGTGATCTCGATGAGCATATGGAGGAGCGCAGCTATCGCGGCACCTATGAGTATCCCGGCAATACCCAGAGCGAGGAGGCATGAGATGACGAAGCGCCCTCATGATGAATCTGGGTTGGGTAGGTCCTCTTCCGCCAAGGGCAAGCCTTTCGGAGACACGGCCCGAGAGTTCCAAGAAAATGGATATGCCCCAATTCCCTTGAACGGTAAACAGCCTCTCGTAACCCAATGGCAAAGCTATTCCGCAAGCAACAGTCGGCCTTCTGATTCGACACTTCGATCTTGGATCCGAAATTTCAGCGGCGCGAACATAGGATTGGTGCTCGGAGGTCTGATAGATGACGCACACCGCTTGGCGGTTATCGACATCGACGACGAGAGATTTGTCGGAATGTTAACCGCGATCCTCGGCGATGACCTAGTCGTCAAGAAAGGGAAAAAGGGTGCAAGTGCATTTGTGCGTGCACATGCGGAGCTCAAGACGTCAAGGCTTACATCGCCCACCTTAGGCCACGTTGTTGACTTCCTTTCGAACAAAAGTCAGACGGTCGTGCCACCTTCGATCCACCCTGAAACGAAGCAGCCTTATACCTGGGTCGGTCGATCTCTTCTCGATGTGGACCGAGATGACCTTCCAGAGTTCAGCCTTCGAAACTTCAACTTGATGAAAACAATCATCGAGTCTGAGCACACGGCAGCGATTCTTGAAGGTGACACGACCCATTGGCCAGTTCTACAGCTGAGCGGTCAATGCGTTCGCCATGGTGACGATGAGGAAATTGTCGCCGCGATCTCATCGCTGTTCCCGGCTGGATATGACGGCGACTCCCTTAAAGAGCTGCCTGGCATGGTCGCAGATGCTCGGGAAAAGGGATGGGATAATCCATCCGATAGCAGCGACTATGACCCCGGTGATGCCGGGCCTCGGCCCCTTGGTTACACCGAGCAACATACTTACATCTTCTATCTGCCGACGCGGAGGCAAGTGATTCAACTATCTCCTCAACAACTAACAACACCGGCGGGCCTTTTGGGCTTGGAGGAACAGGAGTTCTGGGCGGAGCGATATCCGAAGTTTGACAAGAATGGAAATCCGACCGGCGGCTTCACCTCCTTAATTGCGGGTAACAGTCTCATGAAGGCCTGCCGCAGAGCAGGGCCGTTCAACATGGCCCGCGTTCGGGGCAGGGGCGTGTGGCGTGAAGGCGATCGGATTATTGTCAATTTGACGGGAGATGTGCCCGAGGACGCCAAAAATGTTTATGTGTCGTTTGATCCGGTTGAGCTTGATGGCACTGTATCCGGCATAAATACCAGCGGCATCTTAGACGCCCTGTCCTTGCCTAACTGGCGGAATCCAGGCGACCCGCTCCTCCTATTGGGGTGGATGTTCCTTGCGCCTATTTGCGGGGTGCTCGATTGGCGGCCACACATATTCATCGTCGGCGCGCGCAATACCGGTAAGACGACGCTTGTAAACGGTATTACGAAACTCTTGTCTCCGCTGGCGGTGAGTCTAGATGGCCAGAGCACTGAGGCGGGGATCCGCCAAACCGTCGGCCCTGACAGCCTTCCGATAATTCTCGATGAATTTGAAAGCGACGGGAAAACGTCGCGGTTGCTCAGCGTTCTCAAACTTGCGCGGAGTGCGTCGTCAGCTGAAGGGTACGTGGCACGGGGCACGCCGGAAGGCAGGGCTCTCCAGTTTAGCATTCGGTCGGCTTTCCTGTTCGCTGCGATCAACCCTACGATCGTCGGGGCGGCCGACGCGACACGAATAATCCAACTTCATTTGGACCGACACGACGACAACCCCGAGGTCGCTCGAGCTTTTAACCAGGCGATGCAGGAATTCGAGCAATATGCTCCAGGTTGGATTAAGGGGGCGATTTCATTTGCGCCTCAGGTTCCCAAGGCCGTTTCCACCTTCATTGGCGAAATGCCGCCGGGGGACAGTCGGCACAACAAAAATATTGCAACGCTCCTGGCGGGGGCATTTTTGGCGCTTGAAGGTCGGACGCCGAACCCACTTGATGCTGCCGCCTGGTGCGAAAAGTATTTCGATCTTATCGAGTCTCACGCTGAACCCCATAAAGACGATGACGCGGAAGACTGCCTTAATCTCCTGCTTGCGGCGATGAACGAGGGGGACAGTTTTGGAACCATCTTGGCCACGGCGGCTCAGCAGGGGTCAGGGCATAACGCCTTGCCTGCAGTTGATGCTCTCCGTAACCACGGTATCAAATGGGTTGGCGACGGTTTCGTGGTGGCAAACAAGCACCCCGGCCTAGAGGCAATATTCGCTAAAACGCGGTGGGAAGGAAACGGTTGGAGCGCATCATTGCTCCGGATCGAAGGTGCTGTACGCCGAGAGCCTGAGCGGTTCAATGGACCGCGACATCGAGGAGTATTCATCCCGGCGTCAGTCTTGGACGGTATCGAGCCAATGCCCCGTGGGCAATATTGACCTTGCCCATTTGGCCCCGTCACGTCACATATCTAAGTAGATATGGTTCGGTATAGGGGGAGGGGTGCTATCGCCCCTCCCTCGATCATGTGGTCGCCGTCCTCCCAGTCGTGACGTGACCGCCCGCCGGGCATGATCTTGACGGGCTGCGTAGGGGTGCAGGCGGCGGACATGAGCTCCGGTACCGGGCGATCTCGTCATGCCCCTCGCTGGGCGCCACCTGGCGCGGAGTGGCGGCATCGGCACCCCATCTACCCGCCGCAGCTCGGACCAGGGCCAGCAAGCCGCCTCACCATTGGTTTGAGTCTTGTATGGCCGCACATGCGCGGAAATTCGGCTGGGCCCAGGGCGCCGGGAAATCCGTACCGTGCCTCTACGGCCATCTTCGGGCCCCCTGTGGGCTATTCTGGGCGGCGAGCTCGATCGCGTGTCGGGCCCTGGGGCGGGGCACGGAGCGTGTCGAATATAGGGCTCACCGCCGGGTCGGACGGTTATCCCGTGCTTCCTGCGCACTTCGAATACTGGATAATGGGTCAGAGCCCGTGGAAACCGGGGCCTTTGAAATTCCAGCCCCTACGTCAGGTGGGTACCCTGGTATTGATAGGGGGGTGAGTGCTTGTTCGCGCCAGTTAATCTGCGCCTTTCGGGGGACCCAAGCTGCGCGATCGGGAAGTGACTTTTGAAATAGGACTTTCCCCCTATGTACGCTTTTACTTAAGTGTATATTACTCCAGGTGGTGGGGTGACAGACTGGTTATTCTACTTAAAATGTTCTCCAATTAGTCGCTCGGAGGGGGCTGGTGGTACCGAATTTTCAAGAATTGATGCGCCCTGTCTTGGAATGCGCGAGCAGTGGCGAAGTCAAGATCGGCGATGTGGTCGAGCAGGTCGCCGATAAGCTTGCTCTCTCCCAAGAGGATCGGGATCTCCTTCTTCCTAGTGGGAGGCAAACTCGTTTCGCCAACCGAGTTCATTGGGCAAAAAGTTACCTGAAACAGGCTGGTCTAGTTAAGGCGACCAAGCGAGGGCACTTCATCATAACAGACCGTGGCCGTCAGGCCCTGGATGATCAAGCCGTCGCCATTGATAAGTCTTATCTGGAACAGTTCGAAGAGTATCAAGATTTCCAGGCGCGGACGCGCGATACTGCCGATGGTGGGGCCGGGAATCAATCGGACTTAGATGACAGTGCTACGCCTGACGAAGTTCTTCGTGCGGCACACAAGAAGATCAACGCGGCACTTTCTGCGGAGCTTCTTGACCGTCTCCGTGACGCATCGCCAGCATTCTTTGAGAACCTCATTGTCGAGTTGCTGCTCGCAATGGGGTACGGAGGTTCCTCCGAAGACGCCGGCCGGGCACTTGGACAGAGTGGCGACAATGGTGTTGACGGGGTGATCGACCAAGACCCTCTTGGCGTGGATCAAATCTATGTTCAAGCAAAGCGGTACGCAGAGGGGAATAATATTGGGCCTGGGGCGATCCGCGATTTCTTCGGCGCTCTAAATTTGAAGCGGGCGCAAAAGGGAATTTTTGTCACGACCTCGTCATTCAGTCCCGAAGCCCAAAAAACGGCCGGGGACCTCGGAATGCGGATTGTGCTGATTGACGGCGCGGAACTCGCTCGGCTTATGATTCGTTACAATATTGGATGCAGGGATGAGGATGTGTTGCATCTGAAAAAGATCGACGAGGAATTTTTTGAATAGTCTGCAAGCCAATAATTATCGAGGCCTAAGGTACCGCGACGGGAGGCGCGAGGGGTGTCCAAAACTGAAGCTCAAACGCGTGCCGAACTAATTGATTCTCTGCTTGCTAAAGCGGGGTGGGATGTCGATGACCCCACTCAAGTTGTTCAAGAGTTCGATATCTTGACCTCTCTGCCTGAGGGAGTTGAAGAGCCGCGCACGCCATACGAGGGGCACCAATTCAGCGATTATGTCCTACTTGGAAAAGATGGACGTCCGCTTGCTGTCGTCGAAGCGAAAAGAACCAGTAAGGACGCCGCCCTAGGGAGGGAGCAGGCAAAGCAATACTGCTACAACATCCAAAATGATAAGGGGGGCGAGCTTCCTTTCTGTTTCTATACCAATGGGTATGAGACGTTTTATTGGGATTTAGAAAA
This sequence comes from Rhodospirillaceae bacterium, assembly GCA_002706405.1. GTDB lineage: Bacteria > Pseudomonadota > Alphaproteobacteria > Rhodospirillales > Casp-alpha2 > UBA1479. The sequence goes on from PALN01000072.1 coordinate 41,228, forward strand.
TCATCCTCCTCGCAGGGTAGTTGGCTTTCCGACGCGGGACGATCTTGAGCGATTTCTTTACATTCGAAAAAATCGAAAACCACTAACGGATGAGCTTATCAACCCGGACATTGCCGGAAGGGACTACCAAATCAGGGCGATCCGTTCCGTACTTGAAGGCTTGGAACAGAAAAAGCGGAACTTCCTTCTCGTGATGGCTACAGGAACGGGGAAGACGCGCACCTGTATCGCTTTGGTAGACGTATTAATGCGGGCGAGCCATGCGGAGAGAGTTTTGTTTTTGGTGGACCGGATTGCGCTACGCGAGCAGGCGCTTAATGCGTTTAAAGAATTTTTGCCTAACGAACCGAGATGGCCCAATGTTGGTGAAAAGCTAATTGCAAAAGACCGGCGGGTTTATGTTTCAACCTACCCGTCTATGCTCAACATAATACGGGATGAAAACCAAAACCTTTCGCCACATTTTTTTGACTTCGTCGTAGTCGATGAAAGTCATAGGTCGATCTACAACACTTACGGGGAAATTCTCGATTATTTCAAGGCCACAACCCTCGGTCTGACGGCGACGCCTACAGACATAATCGATCACAACACCTTCCAACTTTTTCATTGCGGCGACGGTATCCCGACCTTCGCCTTCACATATGAAGAGGCGGTGAACAACGTTCCGCCTTACCTCTGTAATTTTCAAGTTATGAAAATTCAGACCCGCTTTCAGATGGAGGGCATTAGCAAGCGTACGATCTCGCTTGAGGACCAAAAGAGGTTGATGCTCGAAGGGAAAGAGATCGAGGAAATCAATTTCGAGGGAATGGAACTAGAAAAGCGAGTAATCAATCGCGGTACAAACGCGTTGATCGTCCGGGAGTTCATGGAGGAGTGTATCAAGGATCCGAACGGCGTTCTTCCGGGGAAGACGATCTTCTTCTGCTCCTCCATCCAACATGCGAGGCGGATCGAAGAAATTTTTGACAGCCTCTTTCCTGAACACAGTGGTGAATTGGCGAAAGTGCTCGTCTCAGATGATCCTCGCGTCTACGGAAAAGGTGGGCTGTTAGACCAGTTTACCAACAACGACATGCCTCGAATTGCAATCAGTGTCGGCATGCTTGATACCGGTGTTGACGTGCGCGAAGTAGTCAATCTGGTATTCGCCAAGCCGATCTATTCGTATACGCGTTTCTGGCAGATGATTGGTCGTGGGACCCGGTTACTCGAGGAAAAAAAGTTAAAACCCTGGTGCACCGAAAAAGACGTATTCCTAATCCTGGATTGCTGGGACAACTTCGAATACTTCAAGCTCGAGCCAAAAGGGAAGGAGCAGAAACCTCAGATCCCTCTTCCGGTTCGGCTAACCGGTCTTCGTCTGGACAAAATTGAAAAAGCGCTCGACAAAGGTCGCGCTGAAATTGTTGGGCGAGAAGTTTCCAAGCTTCGCAAGCAGATTTCCGAACTTCCAAAAGAGTCAGTCTTTGTCAAAGAAGCTTCATCGTCGTTGAGCGCACTTGATGAAGAAAATTTTTGGGCGGCCCTCAACCATCAAAAAATTGAGTTCTTGCGCCAAGAGATAAAGCCGTTGTTCCGCACAGTCTCCGAAGTGGATTTTAAGGCGATGCGCTTTGAAAAGGATGTCCTTGAGTTCTCTCTTTCGAAATTGACTCAGGATGACGCCCTTGCAGAAACCGTTAAGGCGGCAATAGTTGAGCAGATTGGCATGCTCCCGCTCAGCATACATTTTGTCAAAGCTGAAGAAGCCTTAATTCGGCAATCCCAAACGGACAGTTTCTGGTCAGTCGCTGACGAAGAAGCGTATGACACACTGACCGCAAAGCTCGGCCCACTCATGAAATTTCGTGAAAAGCCCGGCGCAGAATTGGGGCCTGTACACCTCGACCTCAAAGACGAAATTCACCGAAAAGAGTTTGTCGAGTTTGGGCCGGAAAACGAAGCAGTCAGCACTTCCCGTTATCGGGAGATGGCAGAGGCCCTGATTTCTAATCTGGTGGAGGAAAATCACATCCTCCAGAAAATTCGGGACGGCCATGAAGTGACGCCAGAAGAGGCTAAAGCGCTCGCCGATCTCTTACATGCTGAGCACCCGCACGTTACAGAAGACCTTCTCCGCCAAGCCTACAAAAACCGGAAGGCTCATTTTATCCAATTCATCCGCCATATCCTAGGGATCGAAACTTTAAAAAGCTTTCCTGAAACAGTCAGTGAAGCTTTTGACCGGTTCATCAAAGATCATTCGAACCTAACGACACGACAACTGGATTTCCTAGGGTTGCTCAAAAACTTCATCATCGATCGGGAAACGGTCGAAAGAAAAGACCTTATCAAGTCTCCATTCACAGTTATCCATCCGCAGGGGATACGAGGGGTTTTCAGCCCAGCTGAAGTAGAAGACATATTACAACTGACTGAGGAATTGGCCGCTTGATCGGCGGATCAGCTGCGAAACATAAGGTGCTGGCACAATGCTGCAGAACAATCCCGAGCTTAGAAATTTAATCGACCAACTCTGGAACAAATTCTGGAGTGGCGGCATTTCAAATCCACTGACGGCGATCGAGCAAATCACATACCTGCTGTTCATGAAACGGCTCGACGACTTGGATCAGAAACGGAAGGCCGACGCAGAATTTACGGGCGAAGCTTACGTTTCGAAATTTTCTGGCACTTGGATTCCGCCCGAACACCAAGGCAAAAACGATGCTGGATCCTATGCGATCGACAAAGACACATTACGCTGGAGCTATTTTAAACGCATGCCCGCTGGCGAAATGCTCACCCACGTACAGACAAAGGTATTTCCGTTTCTAAAAGATATGAACGGCGCCGAATCCAATTTCACTCATCATATGCAGAACGCTGTTTTCATCATCCCAAAGTCCAGCCTGATGGTGGAGGCGGTCAAAACCATCGACGAGATTTTTGAGTTGATGGAGAACGAATCCGCGGAGAAAGGGCAGGCCTTCCAAGATATCCAAGGCGATGTGTACGAATACTTGCTGTCCGAAATCGCGACCGCCGGTAAGAACGGCCAATTTCGAACGCCCCGACACATCATCAAATTGATGGTCGAATTGGTCCAGCCGCAACTAGGTCACAAAATCGCCGACCCTGCTTGCGGTACGGGCGGTTTTTTGTTGGGCGCCTATCAATACATTGTCACCCAGCTCGCCATGAAAGCGGGCGCAAAGAATGTAAAGCCAGATGAAGATGGCTTCGTCCGGTCTTCTGTGGCGGCAAGCCTAACTGAGAAAGTTCAGGCTACTTTGGATAGCTCTTTAATTGGCTATGACATTGACAGCACGATGGTGCGCCTCGGTCTGATGAATTTGATGATGCACGGTATCGATGAACCGCAGATCGACTACAAGGACACTCTCAGCAAGGGATACGATGAAGAGGCTAAATACGACATCATCATGGCCAATCCGCCTTTCACTGGTAGCATCGATAGAGGTGACATCAGCGAACGTCTTCAAATATCAACAACCAAAACTGAGCTGTTGTTTGTAGAAAATATTTATCGGATTCTTAGAAAAGGCGGAACTGCGGCGGTGATCATACCTCAAGGTGTGTTGTTCGGTACTGGCCGGGCATTTGTGAGCCTCAGGCGGCTATTGGTTGAAAGTTGTGATTTGAAGGCTGTAATTACCATGCCGAGCGGCGTCTTTAAGCCATATGCTGGTGTGAGTACTGCCATCCTGATTTTCACAAAGATTTGGGGGGTGGATGACAAAGTGAGTAAACCGGGGACGGACCACGTGTGGTTCTTCGGCATGAAAGATGATGGATACTCGCTTGATGATAAGCGCATAAAGAAAGAAGGAAGCGGAGACCTGCAGCATATCGTGGCTAGTTTTCACTCACGGGAACCAAAGACTGATTCTGATCGTAAACTTCAATATTTCTTCGTCCCTCGCGAAGAAATTGAGGATAAAGACTTTGATCTCAGCTTTGGCAGCTACAACGAAGATATATATGAGGAAATTGAATACGAGGACCCGAAAGAGATCATCGAAAATCTTTTAGAAACTGAAATAGGTGTGATGAAAGAAGCAGAATTAGAAAAAATTCAGTCTGGGATCGTTCGCGAACTTCTGGACTTGAGGGGGATGATCAAATGATCGATCTCGTCTCAATCGAAGAATGTTGTTTTGTATTCAATGGTAAGACCCCATCAAGGTCCGAGCAGAGAAGATCGGGACGCCCAATACTCAAAATCAAAGATATTGATGAGGCTGGGAAATTTAGAGGTAAATTTGAGTCATTTGTTGATGAAAGTTTTTACGAAAAACATTCAAAAAAAGTTTTGAAACGAGGTGACACCGTAATACTCAATGCCGCCCATAACAGGGATTATGTTGGAAATAAGATTGCGCGAATTGGTCCTGAATTGGATGGTGTAATAGCAACAGGCGAATGGTTGATCATTCGACCTAAGAATATTGATCAAAACTTTATTTACCACTTCATTAAATCCCCAAAGGGGCGTGAAGGATTAAAAAGGATCGTAAGGGGGATACACCTATATCCGAGAGATGTTGGCCGATTAACAATTCCTTTTCCAGAAAATATAGATCAAGAACGAATATCTTATATTCTTAACAACGTTGACAGCCTAATACTAATTAGGAAGAAAGCGATTGGAGAACTAGACAGATTTATCACAAGTTTTTTTGTGAAAATGTTTGGTGATCCTGTTCGAAATGAGAAAGCGTGGGAAGTAAAACCACTAGGCCAATTAGGAACCTTGGACCGTGGAGTTTCTAAGCATCGCCCTAGAAATGCCCCGGAGTTGCTGGGCGGAGATTACCCACTGATACAAACAGGCGATGTTGCAAATTCCGGTATATACATTGAAGAATATACTCAGTCTTATTCCGATCAAGGGCTCGCCCAGAGCAAATTGTGGCCCAAGGGTACACTCTGCATAACTATTGCAGCGAACATTGCTAAGACAGCTATTCTAAATTTCGAAGCGTGCTTTCCCGATAGTGTTGTCGGTTTTTTAGCGTCGAAAAATGAGTCGAATAACCTTTACGTTTATGCGTTATTTCAATTCCTCCATAAAATACTTGAAAAAAAAGCCCCAGAAGCTGCGCAAAAAAATATAAACCTAAAAATCCTAAGGCAATTGTCGGTGCCCTGCCCGCCAATCGAGCACCAAAACAAATTTTCTGCAGTCATCGAAAAAGTGTACCTGCTTCAGAGAGGGTATAGCGAAAACCTTACAAATTTAGAGGAACTTTACGGCGCGATAAGTCAAAAAGCATTTACGGGAAGACTTGATTTATCTGGGATTCCGGCTGTTGGCGAAGCCGATTTCGTTGGGCGGTCTGAGCTGTCGGCGACAGCGGACGTCGAGTCGCCTCTTGACGAGTACCCTATGGATAAGGCGGAAGGTCGAGAAAGACTTCTACGTCAGTGGTTTGATGAACTTATTGGCGGTTCAGAGCACGAGACTGACTTAACGTTTGATCAGTTCTGGCAAGCCGTCCAGGTTCGGGCGGTCGAGTATATGGGGGACGACGACAAGCCTTTTTCGACAACGGAATACGATCTATATCGCGAATGGGTCCTGGACGGTCTGCGCGAAGGGAAAATCAAACAAGAATTCGACGAGGGAAAAAATCTCGTTACGCTCCGGGTGGCCGGATAATCTGATGCAGCTGCTGCGATTGAAGATCACAGACCCTAAAGGTTTTAGGAGCCTACAATCAGGTTTCGAATACGTCTTTCGGCGCGAATGGGACTTAGAGGACGACAAACAACAGTCCTACGAATTTGAACCGTTTGTCTGTGCTGGCCCGAATGGTAGCGGTAAATCCAATCTCCTTGAGGTCTTGGCTGCAATTTTCTACCAACTCGAGCTATTGCGAGTTCAGCGAAGCTTCCTTCCCTCGGCGCTTATGCCCGGATCAGATGGGGATGGCTTGCCTCCGCCAGATGTGCTGCCAGATGGTTTTGAACTCGAATACCTAATTCGAGTGCCGTCAGGAGCTAGGAAAAGTGTAGACAAAACCCATGCTCACATAACGGTCGCGAAGCTTGCAGGCCAGTCCCCTGAGATTTTTTGGAACAATTCGGCAGATTTTAATACAGACAACGCGCGTTCAATCGATGGCGTGGCCTCTTTTGATGATCTGCCGAGTGTGGGCGCCGTGGGTGGGGTTAGCGCGCGTGAGCGTGATTTTCTGTTGCCTCAATATGTTCTTGGTTATTCATCCGGCGAAAATGAAATTCTAAGTCTTCCTTTTTTCAAGATGCGGTTTGTCCAATATGACGAATATTGGAACAGCTTGAAAAATCAACTGCCGTATCCTGGGCGGCCAGAGACTCGACTGGCCTATATGGACGGCTCTTTCAGCCAGGCAATCTTACTGTGCAATCTTCTTTTCCATGACGAAGGAACATTGTTTCCTCTGATTGAGGAAACAGGCCTGCAAGCCCTAAACAGCTTCCAGATCATTATAAAACGGAGCATAGAGGTCCCCCGTGACGTCGCGGCGGATTTCGGTGACGGACATCCAGCTGTCTCCATCGACGAGGACAGCGGTCGGGCAGCAGTCAATTTAGTAAGCCTTTTAGACGGGCGGATTGACGAAGAGAGTAGCGAAGAGTTCGGACCGATTTTGGCGCGACTGAAGCGGTGCGCTACCTGCCGTTTTGAAGACGAGGAGACCGACACTCTTTATCTCGATTACTTCGTAAACCAAGCGACGAAGGATGCCTTCCAAGCAAATTTCCAAGATGCGGTTGAGCTTTTCCAAGCATTGCAAGTTCTTCTGGCGCTTAATCTCTATTCCGTCAGCGAAAATCTCAAAACGGACCTTTATCGCTCAAGCAGCCACTATGTGACTGAGACTGTACCCACCTTGGCTTCTGATGAGCGGGTAATGCGGATGAAGCATTTTTGGGTTTCGAAGCGAGGGGTCAAAGATCAAGTCCTATTGAAAAGCCTTTCCGACGGCGAGCACCAGATGCTGCACAGTCTTGGCTTGTGCTTGTTGTTCAAGGAGGCCTCGGCACTCTTTTTGTTAGATGAACCAGAAACCCATTTTAATCCCGATTGGCGATCCAGTTTCGTGACCCGCCTAAAGCAATGCTTTAACGGCGCTTCTAACGATTGCGAACGCGAGATGTTTGTGACTACCCATACGCCCTTCTTGATTTCAGACAGCCGCCCGGAGCGGGTTTTGGTTTTCAAGAATGAAGATAGGGCGGTTTCGGTCAGCCGTCCCGATTATCAAACGCTCGGTGCGTCAATCAACAAGATCACGATGAAGACCTTCGGAAAGAAAGAGACGATTGGAGGAGTGGCGCAGGCAAAACTGGATGCATTGAGGCGTCGCTTCGAAAGCGATGAGGACAAAGAACAAATCCTGCAGGAGCTAAATGCCGAACTTGGTGACTCAGTAGAAAAAATCACGCTAATCAACTCGATCCTCGAAAGTATGGAGGATGCGCCCTGATGCTGGTTCCATACGAATATGTTCCCCATCAAATGGAGAGAATGCAGGAGTTCATAAACTTCATATTTGATGTGTGGTGTTCGGCTCCCAGCGGCGCCCCGTATAGTCTGAATCTCTACAACGGGAACCCTGATCTCAAAGAAATTATGACGGCGTTCCATTATGCCGACACTCAGATTGCCGACTTTTACAGCAGCAATATTGAAGCCATTTATCGGCATTTTTCGCAATTGGATCAGGGGCAGATTGACCAACTGAGACTATGGTTCGATGCCAATAATCAGATTGAGGCGGCGTGTTCCGACAAGGACCTGCAGATTGCCAGGTACGCAGAAGTTGAGGCTCTGGACGCGAATTTAGCCGCCGCATTGCGGAAGTTCTTTACTGGAATTTATGACAAAGTTGGGGCGGCGGATCTTGTCCAGAAAATCGGTACGATTTCAGCACACCATGACGCGTTCGTGCTGGTGAACAATTTTGGAAAATGTCCGTTCTGCGGACTGTCCGATTTGAAAGGCGAGTATCACGAGAAACGGGAGGCTTATGACCATTATCTCCCCAAGGCCTTATATCCGTTCAACTCGATCAACTTTCGTAACCTCGTGCCGACATGTCACGAATGCAATAGCGTCTATAAACTTCAAAAAGATCCCGCTTTTGGAGAAGGTGCACGACGAAAGTCATTTTTTGCTTATTCAGCGGTCCCCTCAGATATCAGGATCAAAGTGAAATTAGCATCACCAAACTATGAGAGCATTTCTCCGGATGACATTGTATTCGAGTACGGGCCGCCCGAGAAAACCGAGGAAATTGCGACTTGGTGTGATTTATATGGAATTGATGAGCGGTACAAAGCGAAATGCTGCGGGGAAAATGATGGCAAATACTGGGTGGCTCAGGTTCTTGATGAATGTGCAAATGAGGGAGTTACGCCGGATCAGTTAATGGCGCGGATTAGAAGGCAGGCGGAAAAATCGCCCTTGGCCGAAAGTAATTTTCTCAAGAAAGCTTTCCTCGAGGGCTGCAAGGAGGCAGGGTTTTTTTAGCCCACGTTCTTGTAACTCCGCCGCCTTACAACAAATCTGTGGGCTGATATGAGAATAATCGCTGGTAAGGCGCCCCAGATAATTCCGAGGATCGCGATCGCAGGTATCAGGACGATTTTTACTGGTAAATATGGGATCGTCGGTAACGCTGAGATTTGGTCTAGGTAATCGAAAGTTATTCCTATCCACTCAACATTTTCAGCGAGCCAAATTAGACAGACCCAAGCGAAGTAAAAAAACCAACTGCAAAACAATACGGTGCCGATCAAAGCGGCCACTTTTTCCCCAAAAATTTCTCGAAAAGGGCGAGGGTCGTCGCTTAATTCGGTATTTGGTTTATTAGGCAGTGAGACGATCCAATCTTCCGGTAATTTTGATAGGAAGATTACAATAATAACATGAGTCGAAATATTACATCAATGGTCAGGCCCGGAGGATCGCTCCAATATTTGGGGCATGGCGTCCAATGTTGGCGAAAAGCTAGGCGAGCGCATTAAGCGCTTGAGAGAAGCGAAAGGGATGACGCAGGCGCAACTGGCGTCTGCGATCGGCAAATCTGTCGAAACGGTGTCAAACTTCGAGAGAGGAAAGACGATTCCGGGAGTTCTCACGCTTGACCAAGTCGCGGAAAAGCTCGGTTGTCCTATAGGTGCTTTGTTCGAAGATGTTGAAGGCAGGCGCGAACCTCCTAAGCTTTCCAAACATGCGGCGCGGGTGGCGAATGCGGTCGATGTCTTGCCCGAAGAGGATCTGGAAGTCCTGGCGAGTATTGTCCGCGTGTTTGAGGGCCGGCGGCGCTAGGCTTTTATCGTTCAAACGAATTGACCAGCATGAGGCTGCCGAGGCCCATAGCTCCGGCTAACAGCAAGGATTGGCGGACGCTAAGTTTCTTGGCGGTGGCAATCAAGACTCCCAAACTTATGCCCCCTAATGCAGCGGTGATTTGTTTGCTCGACGATTTTCCCTCAACAAGAAGATTGGCGAAGTGCTCGCAATTGAAGTCGAACAATGAATAAGGTTTTCCGACGAAAGACCTGGCCATGGCGAAGAGACGTGCCGGGTCGATAGGGTTGGCTGGCGGCATCCAATGAATCGCCTTTCCGCCTGAAAACGCCTCAAATGTCTCGATACAGACCATCCCGTTCTTCTTCGAGTTATGGACTACCTGCCCGTTTCCAAGATACCGGCCGTGATGTCGGATGGGGGGGAGATCGATCAAAAGGCGCGATCCAACTGGAATTTGGCATGCGTTCATGGTAATTTATCCTTTAAAATATTTTGCGCTCTTAACGCATATATGCGTTTAAGGCATATATTGATTGAATGTCAATGGATAACCTGAAACCCGGAACAACCTACGCAGCGGTTCTTGGCCGCGTACTAGCTCACCGTCGGGAACAATCCGGACTGGAGCAAAGGGATTTGGCAGCTGCCCTGGGATTGGGGCAATCGGCCTGGTCGCGGATCGAGCGCGGTGATTCTGTTATCAATGTGGAGCAACTACGAACGGCCGCCAAAACTCTTGGCCTGCCGTCGAGCAGTTTGCTGCAGGAGGCTGACGAGGCCGCAGACGCCCTGGCGGCCCGCGATGTTCAGGTCCAAACATCGAAATCCGTAAAGTCAGACAGCAACGCTATAGCGCTGATCAGCTTGGCGGCGCTGACGGTTCTGGTCGTTGCAGCCCTCACCAAGAAATAGTCACACCGTCACCGCTGCAGCCGCGACCGCTTGGCGAAGGTTGTCGTTACTGACAGCCGCATAGAACTTCATCGTAATAACCGGGCTCGAATGTCCGAGAAGCCTTTGCGCGACCGGGAGTGATACGCCTGAGTTCACGAGCCGGCTGGCGAAATCAGCGCGTAGGTCGTGGAAACGGAAGTCCATCAGGCCTGCCCGTTTGCGGAGGGAGGTCCAACTGTTCCGGAGCTTGTCCATCCGCCCGCCGTCGGGGGCGGGGAAGACATGGCCCGTGCACTCTTCTGATTGTTCCCGCCAGTTTTTCAGGATCTCGGCCAGCTGATCATTAAGCGGAATGACGCGACTTTGCGCGGTCTTCGAGGTCTCTCCCCGTACGAGGAGTTGGGCGCGGCCGAAGTCGATGTCCTCCCACTTGAGGGACAAGATTTCGCCCCGGCGCATGCCAGTGTGATAGGCGGTCATCACGATGGGCGTGAGGTGGTCGCCGAAGAAGGTTAGCTCCGGATAGAGGTTGTATCGGCGCTGGCGGCGCCAGTCGTTGCAGGACCGGCGCTTGGCCTTGAGTTCCTCGTCCCGGGCCGCGAGCGTATCGAACAGGCGTTGCCGTTCATCGTCGCTCAGCGTTCGGATTGGTTTGTTCTTATCCACTCGGAGGGGCTTGAGCCCGGCAAGGGGATGAAACTTGATCTGATCCCACTCAACCGCTTTGCTCAAGATCGCCTTGATGACGGAGATGTTGCGGTTGATGGTGCTGGCGGACGCCCCAGATTGCCGACGCTTAGCCCGCCAGTTGTCGATTAGCTCCCGACTGATCTCATCGAGGTGAAAGTTCCGCCATTGATCGAAGTTGCGCCGGACATGGTCTTCTTGGGCTTTCGGATCTTTCAGGTTCTCCCTCATCCACGGTAGATACTTTTCATCCAGAAACTGCCCAAACGGCATTGTGGGATCATTGTCCGCCAGTTGCCCAAGCCGGGCTTCTGCTAGTTTCTTCTCGGCATTACGCCGGGCCTCACTTGGCCCGGTGATCGGATGCTCCCCGACCTTGATCCTTCTTTGTCGTCTGACTGCCGAGCCGCGATGGATCGAGACAAAGTAGGCAATGCTTCCCGATTTCTGTTGGCGGATTAGGAAGCCCTTGAGATTCGAGTCCCTGGCCTCGCGGACTTTTCCCGGTTTCTCGCGCGCCCATCTGCGGACGAAATTGTTATCTATCTTCACGGTCATCTTGTCACTCCGAGTTCGGTGCTGAAGTGCGTCGGAAGTGCAGGAAAACACACCGAATATCACCTTGGGAATATTCCCCGGCACCTTGGGTGACAATCTAAATTATTGGAAGGAAACGGCTTTTCGGTGCCTCTGGGTGCTCGAGGGTGCTGGAGCGTGATATTTTCTGAGACGTTCACACGGCAGGGGTCACTGGTTCAATCCCAGTCGCGCCCACCATTTCCAACAATGACTTAGCAGAAATTTCCTTGGGGCCCGTTTCGGGCTCTGTGCCCGGATTGTGCCCAAATCCCACCAGCCTTATTCGATTTCATCCTGTCGAAAACCTTTCTTTGATGGCTGACGTGCGCAGGTGCGCGTAAAGATAGGAATATATTGACAATTCTTTTTTCAAGTTGTACACACGCATGACGATGGCCCGCGCTATGCGCGGACAACCGAAGTGGCCAAAAGCCACTTAGTGCCAAATCAAATTTTTTATCGCGCCCGATAGGTGTTTTCGCTGGGTCCGGCGTATTTGCCGGACAACCCACCCTGAAATACCAAGGCATCGGATAACGCATCCACAACACCGTAGATAATCCGGTCGCTCTGCGCGCTTTTCGCGCGGAGGCGGACAGTTCGCGCGTGTTCTGAGGAGCGTATTCACCCCACTTTGCGGTCTCCTTGATACGCGCCTCAATTCAAGGAGATGGAACGTGATTTCCCCCTTTAAGCTCAACGCGACATTGGGCCGTAGCTATAACGCCGATCCTGACGATACCCTTAGGGCAAAGAAGGTCCTGAAAAGCCTCGGGCTGTTTGAAACTCCGTCCTACGGCATAACCGAATTTCCGGATGCAGCCTTGTTTAAAGGCATCGAAGGTTTCCAAGAACGCCACGGTTTGCGTCGAGACGGAATCATGAAGCCGGAAGGTGAAACAGCTACAAAATTGGGCCAAGTCTTGGAAGCAAAGGAAGATCTCAAATCTCGACCGTTGCCCAATGCGCTTGGTCTAACAGCGGAGGTTGGTTCAGGCCGAGCGAACTTACCTCACGACAAGTTTTCGGCCAGCCAAGCGCTTGCCTGGGCAGGGTTTCCGCACGAACGCACGACGAGTGTTGAGGGGGGTATCCCTGAAAAGAGTCTCACGAAAGCCGTCAAACAGTTCCAGAAGTCGGCCAACTTAAAAGTCGATGGTTGGCTGCGCCCTTATGGTGAAACTGAAAACGCCTTGAACGAAAAGCTCCAATCGAAAATTCAATCACTGAAGGCGCATTCGGGAACTCAAGGGGAATATGGCGAGCAGGAAGGTCGCCCTGCGACCACCGGTGATCAACAGGCATTTCTTCAGACTCTTCCGTCGATCGCCTATGCCGTCGCAGAGTTTTTTGGCATTTCGCTCATGACGGCTTGGACGTGGTGGCAGTCAATGAGTTTGGAGCAGAAGGACAAAATTAAGAAACAGATATCTGGCTTTGGGGCGAACGATGGTGATGGGGATCGTGATGAACAGTGTGACTACCTTCACTACGAAGTTGATATACCGAAGTGCAATGCTGTCGGCAGAAAGTATGGAAAGGAAGCAGCTCAGCGATGCTACCATACAGCTAACAATCGTTACGCCGCCTGTCGGAAGGGTGTGCCCCTAAATCAGCTGCCGCCATTGGATGTATGGAACCATTGAACTCCGTCATTCTAGATTTCAAAGCCTTTGTGAAAGAGGGGGAAGAGGAACTTGCCCCTTTTTCTCTTTTAGTTATCAAGCCGGGCTACGAAGAAGGCCGTGGTTATTTTTGCAGTGTGATCTGTACCTACCTTCGGGCGAAACCATTCCAGATATTTGGAGTAGATGAAGCCCAAGCTTGCGAGCTGTCCATCGACTTCATCCGACAGATGCTCGAGGGGCAGGCGGAACTCGTTGACGCGGATGGAAATCCCGTCGACTTGCCTGAAATCGTTTGGGACGAGCAAGCGTAGTTCCGTCGCGACTTGACACGATCCGCGGCCGGTCTCGCGCGGCAGGTGGTGGTCCGCCTTGATCTCCACTTCCCATGAGTGGCGGTGCTTTAGTCCTTGGCGCGCGCCCAGGCCGGGAAAATGCCCAGCAGGTCGGCGACGGAACGCTGGCGGCCCGTGTCGATGGTGGCCGTGGCGGTCATCCCGGCGCGCAGCGGTGGGGCGTCTGAATGGGGGATCAGGCGCAGCCGCACCGGCAGGCGCTGCACCACCTTGACCCAATTGCCCGAGGCATTCTGCGGCGGCAGGATGGCGAATTCCGCCCCCGTTGCCGGCGAGATGCTTTCGACCTCCGCCTGCCAGGTCACGTCGGGATAGATATCCAGCACGACCGTCGCCTTCTGCCCCGGGCGCACATGGGTCAACTCCGTTTCCTTGAAGTTGGCGTCGACCCAGGGCGGGGTGTCGGTGACGATGGCGAACAGGGGTTCCGCCGCCGTGATCTGCTCGCCCGCGACCAGCGGCACGGTCACGACGATCCCGCTGGCGGGGGCGGTGACGGTGGTGCGCGCCAGATCCAGCCTGGCCTCATCGAGGGCCGCCATTCGGGTCCGCACCAGGGGATGGGCGTCCACCGGCTGGTCCGGGTCGCTGCCGAGCGAGGCCTGAATGCGCTGAATCTTCTGACGGACCAGGGTCACGCGGTCGTCGGCGGCATTGGCGTCGTTCTCCATCTCGTCGAACCGCGCGTGCGAGGTCACGCCGCGCTTGACCAGTTGGCGTTCGCGTTCCAGCCGCTTGCGGAAATAGACCGCGCGGTCCATGGCGTCACGTAATTCGACCCGCGCTTCCTTAAGGGTCGCGGCCAGGGTTTCGACCTCGCGGCGGGCGGCGTCCAGTTCGGCCTGGGCGCGCGCCACGGCCAGCTTGAAAGGCTCCGGGTCGATGCGCACCAGCACGTCGCCTTGGGTGACTTTCATATGGGCATTGGCGCGGACCTCGATGACGCGGCCGGAGATTTCGGCTGCCAGCTTGGCGATGTCGGTCTTCACATAGGCGTTTTCGGTCGCGACATAGCGCGCTCCATGCAGCCAGAAGCCGATGGCGGCGGTTACCGCCAGCAGCGGCACCACGCCCAGCAGCACAAGGCGCCTGCGCTTCGCGGCCTTGGCCCGTTTCAGCTCTTCGTCCCCGCCCAGGGTGATGGGGCTCTGCTCATTCGGCATTTATTTTCTCGAGTTCCGTCGATTGAATGGTGTCGTTGTCGCTGGCCATTTCCTGCAGCCGCTGCTTCACGTTCAACAGCAGGTCGGTCAAGGTTTCACGCTCCTTGCGGCTTAGGCCGGACAGTTCCTCTTCGACCATGGCTTCGGCGATGGGGCTGACCTCGCGATGGATGCGGCGGCCGAGCGCCGTCATGTAGATGCGCTTGATGCGCCGGTCCGTGTCATCCGGGCGGCGCTCCAGCCAGCCGAATTCCTCCAGCTTGTCGATCAGCCGGCCGGCCGAGGCCTTTTCCACCTCCAGCAGGTCGGCCAGTTCCGACTGACTGACCCCGGGCTGGTCGCAGACCCGACGCAGCGCCAGCCATTGGGTGCGGGTGAAGCCCATCTTTCGCACCCGGCGGTCGAACACCGTGCGCTGCAGGCGCGCGGCCTCCACGATCAGGAAGGCAAGGTAGCGACCCTCGGACAGGGCTCCCTGTGTGTCGATCTTAGTCATGAAGGAATTTCCCTTGCGAAATTAGTAAGTATTCTTACTATTGCAATCCATACTGTCAACAGGATTACTAATTCCGTGACCATCGACGACGACGCGGCCGGCGCCATGCTGCCCAGACCGGAGCTCACCGCGGCGCGGCGCTGGGTGATCCTGGGCGTCATCGTGCTGAGCGTGACGCTCTATTCGACGTCGATCCTCATCGTCGCGGCGGTTCTGCCGCAGCTTCAGGGAACCATGTCGGCGACGCCCGACGAGATCTCCTGGGCCATGACCTTCAATATCCTGGCCACGGCCGTGGCGACACCGCTGACCGGCTGGCTGGCCGGGCGGTTCGGGCGGCGCAACCTGTTGGTCGGGAGCCTGGCCCTGTTTGGCGTCGCGACCTATTTCTGCGGCGCGGCCAGTTCCCTCGAAGCGCTGATTTTCTGGCGCATCGTCCAAGGCGCCGGCGGGGCCCCGCTGTCGCCCATGGGCCAGACGGTGGTCCTGGACATCTTTCCCAAGCACCAGCACGGCATGGTCATCGGCCTGTACGGTGTCGGCGTCGTCATGGGGGCGTTCATCGGGCCGATGATCGGCGGCGTGATGGCCGAAATCTATACCTGGCGCTATGCCTTCTACATTCTCGTGCCCGTTGCCATGGGGGCGTCGGTGGCCGTGTTCTTCGCCCTGCCCCGCATGCGCCGCCAGGTGCAGGTCAAGCTGGAATGGACGGGGTTCATCCTGATTTCCCTCGCCATTGCCTGCATTCAACTGGCGCTGTCCCGCGGCCAGCGTCTCGATTGGTTCCAGTCGCCGGAAATCGTCATCGAGGTCTTCGTCGCCGTCGTCGCCTTCTACATGTTCGTGACCCATAGCCTGACCCATGACAAGCCGTTCCTGAACCTGCGCCTGTTGTTGAACCGCAACTACGCCATCGGCCTGGTCCTGGTCACGATCTACGGCATGCTGAATTTCACGCCCATGGTCGTTTTACCGGGACTGATGCGCCAGCACATGGGCCTGCCGGACTCGCTGATCGGTTACGTCGTCGGCTCGCGCGGCATCGGCGCCATGGCCGGCTTTTTCGTGGCCAGTTTCGTCGGCCAGAAATTTCCCCGGCAGACCATCATCGCCGGCTTCCTGGCCCAGGTCGCCGTTGGGGTCTGGCTGATGAACACGACCTTGAACACCACGCCCTTCGAGCTTGCGCTCAACGGCGTGTTGCAGGGGTTTGCCGGCGGCGTCATCTGGGTGCCGTTGACGGTGCTGACGTTCCTGACCGTGGAATCCAAGGACCTCGACGAAACGACTTCGGTCTACCATCTGCTGCGCAACATCGGCTCCAGCTTCTTCATCTCCATGACGGTGACCGAAATCGTGCGCTCGACCCAGCGCAATTACGAATATCTGACCGAACACATCACCGACTTCAATCCGGTGCTCAAGATGCCCTGGATCATGGGCGGATGGGAGTTGGAAACGCTTGAAGGCCTATCACGCCTGTCGCGCGAAATGGGGCATCAGGCGGCCCTGATCAGTTATCTGAATGGCTTCGGGATGTTCGCCGTGGCCTCCGCCGCCGCGATCCCGTTGATCCTGTTCGTCAGCCGGGCATCCAAGAAGCCAACTCAATAGGCCTGACAGGCATTCGGGCGCATCTCGCAATCGGTTGGCTCATTAAATACATAATAATTATGTAAAAAATAATAAACCACATAAATAAATGGTTTTTTGTGTCGAGAGGCCGTGATATCGAGTGTTCAATGTTCCCCCGGAAACCCAAAGGAAAACGAACATGAGACACCTTGCATTCGCCGTTTTGGCATCTTTGGCGCTGTTGTCGCTGTCGCCGGCGTCCCATGCGGACGACACGCTGTCGCCCTATGGTACGTCGAAAACCGACCTTCATGAGTACCCGACCATCAATGCGGTGTTCGACGTGAACTACATGGATCCCAAAAGCCTCAACATTCTTTATGCCTTCGTGAAGAACACCAAAATCCCCCTGAAAGGGAAAATGGTCGTCGTGACCCATGGGCCCGAGCTGCGGGCCTTCGCGAAAGAGAATTACATCAAATACCAAGGGATGATGGACAAGATGAAGGAACTGGCCGACGACGGCGTGGAGTTCCGCATGTGCCATAACGCCCTTCGCGCGGCCGGCTTCAAGGCCGATGACTTCCACAGCTTCGTGACTGTCGTGCCGGCGGGCTTCCCGGAGATTGCCTATCTGCAATCCCAGGGTTATGCCTACATCAACCCGCTGCCCTATCCGGTTCGCGACGTCCGCTATCTGGACCAGCCGAAGCCGAGCCAGTAACCATCCGTCCGGCCCTGCCCTTCCGCCGGGCCCGGCGTCGATCGCCCGGGCCCGCGGATGGGTGCGGGCCACGGGCCGTCGCCCGCCGGACGTCGCGCGGTCGCTGTCCTAGCGGCTCCGCGGCGTGTCCAGATTGACGGTCACGTTCTTGCGCTGGGTGAAGCTTTCCAGCATGCCTTCCAGGGAGAACTCCCGGCCCAGGCCGCTTTGCTTGTAGCCGCCGTAGGAATGGCCCGGCACCTGGCCGCCGCCCTGGTTGACCTGAACCCAGCCGCTTTCAATGGCATGGGCCGTGCGCAGGCCTTCGCCGATGTCGTGGGTCCAGACATAGGCCGCGAGCCCATAATGGCTGTCGTTGGCCATGCGGATGACGTCGTCGGTGTCGGTCCAGCGGATCGCCACCAGGACCGGGCCGAAGATTTCCTCACGCGCCAGGCGCCAGTCGTTGGAGGCGTCGGCGAACAGGGTCGGCATGGCGAAATAACCCTCGCTGAGCGGGCCGGTTTCAGGCGGCAGTCCCCCCATGATGAGGCGCGCGTCATCGCGCTTCAGGCCTTCCTCGACATAACCGCAGACCCGGCGGAATTGCTTTTCGTTGATGATCGTGCCGACGTCGGTCGCTTCGTCCAGCGGATCGCCCATTTTCAGGGTCGCGGTTTTGGCCGCCAATTTGTCGAGGAAGGAATCGAAGATGTCGGCATGCAGGAACAGGCGCGAGCCGGCGGTGCAGGACTGGCTCTGGCGGGTGAAGCGCATGGCGGCGATGATGCCGTCGACCACCCAATCCTCGTCCGCGTCGGGGAACACGATGGACGGGCTCTTGCCGCCCAGTTCCAGGGACACCGGCACGATCCGTTCCGCCGCCGCGCGCATCATGACCTTGCCGACTTCGGTCGATCCGGTGAACGACAGCTTGGCCACGCCCGGATGATTGGCGAGCGGCCCGCCGCATTCGGCGCCGTAACCGGTCAGCAGGTTGAGCACGCCGTCGGGCAGGAATTCCTGGCAGATGTCGGCCATCATCAGCACGCCCAAGGGCGCATCCTCGGCGGCTTTCAGGACCACCGTGTTGCCGGACACCAGCCCGGCCGCGATCTTCAGCGCGCCCAACAGAACCGGCGCGTTCCACGGAATGACGGCGCCGACCACGCCCAGGGGCTCGCGCCGGGTGTAGCTCAGGATGTTTTCGCCGAGCGGGATGGTCTCACCCTTCAACTCGCTGCCCAGGCCGCCATAATAACGGAAGATGTCGGCGGAAACCTTGGCTTCGGGCCGGGCCTGGGTGCGCAGCGCGTTGCCCGTTTCCAGGGCGATGGTGCGGGCCATTTCCTCGGCCCGGGCGTCCATGGCGTCGGCGATGCGCAGCAGGGCGCGGCCCCGTTCGCGCGGATTGGTCCGCGCCCAGTCGGGAAATGCCTTGGTGGCGGCGGCAACGGCCTTGTCCACGTCTTCCGCGCTGCCCTGCGGAACCTGGGCGACCTTGGCTCGGTTGGCGGGGTTCTCGACCGTGATGGTGGCGCCCGAGGCGGCTTCGACCCAGCGGCCGCCGATCAGCATGCCTTTTGGTGCGTAGAAGTCCTGAGCGTTGGAAATGTTCATCAAGGCGGTCGTCATGGTCGTCTCCTGTGTGTGCGATACGGCCGCCTAAGGCGGCTCGAGTTTTGCGAACGGTATACCATAGGGGCGGGGCGCCGCCACCCACTTGGGGTATAGTCGCCCTCCCGTCACCTGTTCGGAGCCTGCTGTCCATGCCCTCCATACAGCCCGTCATCGTCTGGTTCCGCCGCGACCTGCGCCTGGCCGACAATCCGGCCCTGGCCCGGGCGGCGGCCATGGGCGTGCCGGTCGTGCCGGTGTTCATCCTGGACGAAGCGACGCCCGGCCTGCGCCCGCCGGGCGGGGCGTCGCGCTGGTGGCTGCATCATTCCCTGGCTGCCTTGGACCGCGATCTGGCGGAGTTGGGGGCGCGGCTGATTCTGCGCCGAGGGCCGGCGGGGGCGGAACTCGACACCCTGATCGCGGAAACGGGCGCGGGTACGGTTCTGTGGAACCGCTGTTACGACAAGGGATCAATCGCCCGTGACGCGGACATAAAGGAAACCCTGCGGGACCGGGGCGTCGGGGCCGAAAGCTTCAACGGCGCGTTGCTGGCCGAGCCCTGGGAGATCACGACCAAGGCCGGCGGCGGCTACAAGGTCTACACCCGTTTCTGGCAGGCCTGCCGCGCGGCGGGCGACCCGCCGCCGCCTGTTTCCGCACCGGTGGCTATGGCTGCGCCGGGAACCTGGCCGCGCAGTGATGATTTGGCGGACTGGGCCCTGACGCCCCGGTCGCCCGATTGGGCGGCGGGGTTTTCCGACCATTGGCTGCCGGGTTCGGCCGGGGCGATGGACCGCCTGGCGCGCTTTCTCGACGGCGCCGTCATGGACTATGCGGATCGGCGGGATTTTCCGGCCCGGCCGGCGACCTCGGGCCTGTCGGCCCATCTGGCCTGGGGCGATATCGGACCGCGCCAGGTCTGGGCCGCCGCCGTGGGCCAGGCGCCAGCCGGCCAGGGGCGGGAGACGTTTCTCAAGGAACTGGTGTGGCGGGAATTCGCCCATCACGTGTTGTTTCATTTCCCCGACCTGGCCGAGCAGCCCATGGATGCCAAGTTCGACGCTTTTCCCTGGGCACCGGACGATGATCTGCTGACCGCCTGGCAGCGCGGCCAGACCGGCTATCCCATCGTCGATGCGGGCATGCGCGAGCTTTGGGCAACGGGCACCATGCACAACCGAGTGCGCATGGTCGCGGCCTCGTTCCTGGTCAAGCACCTGCTGCAGCCCTGGCAGGTGGGCGAGGCTTGGTTCTGGGACACCCTGGTCGACGCCGACCCCGCGTCCAATCCCTTCAACTGGCAATGGGTCGCGGGCTGCGGTGCGGATGCCGCGCCCTATTTCCGCATCTTCAATCCCACATTGCAGGGCCAGAAGTTCGACAAGGGCGGGGACTATGTGCGCCGCTGGGTGCCGGAGATCGCCGGCCTGTCCGACAAACACCTCCACAGCCCCTGGACCGCGCCGGCGGACGTTCTGGCCGAAGCGGGCGTGGTGCTGGGCCGGGACTATCCCGAACCGGTTATCGATCACAAACGGGCCCGCGAGCGGGCGTTGGCGGCATTCAAGTCACTGAAACGCGGTTAGCGGGGTTTCGCCATCACCAGGGTCCGCCAGCCGTTGATGGTCATATGGCGGACGAGGCGCAGGCCCTGGCGGCGATGGGCGGTGATGACCAGTTGCGCGTCGCGCACCACCAGGCCCGACAGCACGCAGACCCCGCCGGGCGCCAGATGCTGTGCCAGATCGCAGGACAGCCGGCGGATTGGTCGGGCCAGGATATTTTCCACGATCAGGTCATAGGGGGCCGCCTGGCGCACGATGGGCGCGCTGTAGCCGGCACCGGCGACGGCGGTGACCAGATGACCGACGTCGTTCTGCGCCGCGTTCAGGGCGGTGACCCGCGCGGCTTCGGCATCGATGTCCGTGGCGACCACGGGCACGTTCCACAGCTTGGCCGCGGCGATGCCGAGGATGCCGGACCCGCAGCCCATGTCGAGGACCCGCGCCGGACGCAGTTTCCTCGCCAGGTCGCCGATGCAGGTGAGGCAGCCGGCGGTCGAACCGTGTTCGCCCGAGCCGAAGGCCGTGCCGGCATCCAGATACAGGGGGATCTGTCCGCCCGGCGTCGGGCCGTCGAAGTGGGAGCCGCGGATGAAGAAGCGGCCGACGGTCAGCGGCGGGAATTCGAAGATGTTTTCCTTCACCCAATCGCGGGGCGGGATCAGGTCGATGACCGGCGCCGGCGCATCGCCGTCCGGGAAGGCGGCGTTGAGGGCGGCCTGCAGGCGGGCCCGGTCGGGCTCGTCCACGGCAATGCCTTCGACCCGCCAGGGGCCGCCGTCCTCGTCTCCGAACGAGGAGACGCTTTCGCACATCGGGTCCAGACAGGCCTCGAGGAACGGAACCTCGGCGGCCGTCGTGCGGAAGGAAATGGACCACAGGAATCGTTGGGATGAAGGGCTCATGACACGCTTTCGACGAAACTGCCCATGACCTTCTTGGTCCCGGCCTTTTCGAAATCGATCTCCAGTTTGTCGCCGTCCTTGGCCTTGATGCGGCCGTAGCCGAATTTCTGATGGAACACGCGGGTGCCCACGGTCAGGCCGTCGCCGGTGCTGTCGCGCGCCGCCGCGCGCCAATCCCCGCCGCCCGCGTTGCCGCCGCCGGCGAAGCGCGACGCCCGCGGGCCGCCGCGGCGCAGCGCACCCGGAAAGGCCGTGCCCCCGTCATAGCCGCCATTGCCCAGGCCGCCGTAACCGGACCCGGCATATAGGCCCTGTTCCTGCTGGCGGCTGATGTTGTCGCCCGGCAATTCTTCGACGAAGCGCGACGGCAACGCCGTCTGCCACTGGCCGTAGACCCGGCGGTTGGCGGCAAACGATATGGCGGCGCGTTTGCGTGCCCGCGTCAGCCCGACATAGGCCAGCCGGCGTTCTTCCTCCAGCGCCGCCAGGCCGCCTTCGTCCAGGGCGCGCTGATGGGGAAACAGGCCTTCCTCCCAGCCGGGCAGGAACACGGTCTCGAACTCCAACCCCTTGGCGCCGTGCAGGGTCATCAGCGAGACCTTGTCGTCGGTCGCGTTTTCCTCGTTCTCCATGACCAGGCTGACGTGCTCCAGGAAGCCGGCCAGATTGTCGAAATCCTCCAGCGCCACGACCATTTCCTTGAGGTTCTCCAGCCGTCCCTGGGCTTCCGGCGCTTTCGATTCCCGCCACATGTCCGTGTAGCCGCTTTCGTCCAGCACCGTTTTGACCACGTCGATATGGTCGGTCACGGAAACCAATCCCCGCCAGCGGTCGAAATCACCGATCAGCTGGGTCAGCGTCTGGCGGGCTTTGGGTTTCAGTTCGTCCGTGCCGCAAATCTCCCGCGCCGCCGCGACCAGGGGCAGGCCGCGGGCGCGGGCGTGCAGGTGCACCGCCTGCATGGTGGCGTCGCCCAGGCCGCGCTTGGGCAGGTTGACGATGCGCTCGAACGCAAGGTCATCGGCGGGCTGCGCGATCACCCGCAGATAGGCGATGGCGTCGCGGATTTCCTGACGCTCGTAGAACCGTTGGCCGCCGACCACGCGGTAGGGCACGCCGAGGGTGATCAGGCGTTCTTCGAATTCGCGGGTCTGGAAGCCGGCGCGCACCAGCACGGCGATTTCGTTCAGCTTGTGGCCGCCGCGGTGCAGGCTTTCGATCTCGTCGCCGATCACCCGGGCTTCCTCGTCGCCGTCCCACACGCCGCGCACGACGACCGGGTCGCCGTCGTTTTCCTCGGTCCACAGGGTCTTGCCCAGGCGCCCGTCGTTGTGCGCGATCAGGCCCGAGGCGGCGGCCAGGATGTGGGAGGTCGAGCGGTAATTGCGCTCCAGCCGCACCACGGTGGCGCCGGGAAAATCCTTCTCGAAGCGCAGGATGTTGCCGACCTCGGCCCCGCGCCAGGAATAGATCGACTGGTCATCGTCGCCGACGCAGCAGATGTTCTTATGGGCCTGGGCCAAAAGGCGCAGCCACAGGTATTGCGCCACGTTGGTGTCCTGGTACTCGTCGACCATGATGTAGCGGAACTGGCGCTGGTATTTGGCGAGCACCTCGGGTGCCGTCTGGAACAACTCGACACAAAGCAGCAGCAGATCGCCGAAGTCGCAGGCGTTCAGCGCCTCCAGGCGGTCCTGATAGGCTTTGTAGATTTCCAGCCCCCGGCCATCGCACAGGCTTTGGGCTTCTTCCTCGGGCAGTTTTTCCGGCGTCAGGCCGCGGTCCTTGAAGCGCTGGATGGCGCCCGAGACGACGCGCGGGGGCCAGCGTTTCTGATCGATCTCCAGGGCGTCCAGGTGCTGCTTCACCAGGCGCACCTGGTCATCGGAATCCAGAATCGTGAAGTTGGGCTGACGCCCGACCAGTTCCGCGTTGGCGCGCAAAATCCGCGCGCCGATGGCATGGAAGGTGCCGACCCACCAGCCTTCGACCGGCGCGCCGACCAGGTTTCCGACCCGCTCCTTCATCTCGCGCGCGGCCTTGTTGGTGAAGGTCACGGCCAGGACTTCCCAGGGCCGCGCCTTGCGCTGCATCAGGATATGGGCCAGACGCGTGGTCAGCACGCGGGTCTTGCCCGTGCCGGCCCCGGCCAGCACCAGCACCGGGCCGTCGACGGCGGCCACGGCCTGGGCCTGGGTCTCGTTCAGGCCGGAAAGATAGGGGGCGGGGGCCGCGGGTGCGGATGGCGGCGGCGCGGGCGGGATTTGGGAGGGATCAGACATATCCGTCTTATAACCTCCCCGGACGGGCGATGCTATCGCGGGGGTGGGGGTGCCGCGGACCGGCAAGCGGGGGGTTATTCGTGCCCCAGTTCCTCGCGGCGGCGTTCCATGAGCACGCGGTTATATTCGGTCATCACGTCGTCATGGGTGACGGCGCCGACCAGGGTCCGGTCGCGCTCGCTTTCCGTCACCGGGATCACGCTCTCGCCGGAAGTGTCCATGAGCGCCACCGCCGTTTCGATGTCGTCGTGGCGGGTCAGCATGGGGGGGTGGGTGCGGGCCACGTCACCGGCGTTAACCAGGCCGTCCAGGTCGTGGTCGAAGGCGAACTCGCTCAGATCGGGCAAGGTGATGGTGCCGTGCAGGCCGCCGTCGTCGTGGGTGACGAAGATCTCGCCGACGGTGGAATCCTGCAGCAGGCGGCGCAGGGTTTCCAGGTCCGTGCTCATGGAAACGGTGCTGAGATTGCGGCGCATCACCGCGTTGACGGTGATGGTCTGCATGACCTCGGCCTCGATCCCTTCCTTCAGGTCGATGCCGCATTCGCGCAGCTGGCGCACGAAGTAGGACCGGTCATAGAAATGATGCGAGATTTCCGAGGACACGACGACGGCGATCATGACCGCGAGTGTCAGGGTGTAGTCCGAGGTCATCTCGAAAATGATCAGCGTGGTCGAGATGGGCGCCCCCAGGACCGAGGCCGCGACCGCTCCCATGCCGACCACCGTATAGGCGGGCACGCCCGACGACAGCTCGGGGAAGATGCTGGTGGCGACGATGCCGTAGGCGCCGCCGGCGACGGCGCCGACGACCAGGGCCGGCGAGAATACGCCGCCGGAAAAGCCGTATCCGTGGCTGATCGCCGTGGCGATGATCTTTGCCGCGAGAATGATCAAAAGCGTTCCGAAGCCGTAGACGTGCAGCATGGCGTCTTCGGTCACGCCGTAGCCGACGCCCAGCACTTGCGGAACCACCAGCGCCATGGCGCCGACCGCCAGGCCCGCCACTGCCGGTTTCAGCCACAGCGGCAGGGGCGTGCGCTTGGCCAGGTCGGAGGCGACGACGATGGAATGCATCATCAGAATGGCGCAGGCGGCGCTGGCGACACCCAGGCCGACGAAGGCGGGAAACTCCCAGAAGGACGCCAGGGGATTGTCGACCAGGGCGAAAGCGGGGAAGTTCCCGAACCAATGCCGCGAAATGGCCGTGCCGGCGACGGAGGCGACGACGACCGGCGCAAAGGCCTTCAGCGCGTAATGGCCGATCACGACTTCGTTGGCGAACAGGGCCCCCGCCAGGGGCGCGTTGAACGAGGCGGCGACGGCGGCGGCAACGCCGCAGCCCAGCAGCGTGCGGTTCAGCGACCGGGTCAATCGCAGACGCCGCGCCACCCAGGCCCCCAGGGATGCCCCCAGGTGGACGGCCGGGCCTTCGCGTCCGACAGACGCCCCGGCGCCGATCGACAGCGCGCTGGCGATCGCCGACAGCAGCCCGACCCGGGACGACATCCAGCCGCCGTGGAGCTGTTCCGCCTCGATCACGTCGGCAACCCCTTGGGGTTTCCGGTTGGGCAGAAACAGGTAGATGAACAGGCCGACGATCAGGCCGCCGACCATGGGGGCCAGCAGCACATGCCACCAGGGCAGCCCGGTCACATATTGGGACAGCCGTTCGTGGCCGCTGCCGTAGAAAAGGAACTGGAAGGCTGCGATACCCTCGCGGAAGGCAACGACCGCCGCCCCCGACGCGCAGCCGACGACAAGCGCCAGGACCATCAGAACCAGATGGTCGTTGCGGATAATCCGTCGGACCGCCAGCAGCAGCCGGGCATATTTGTAGCGCGAAATACCCATAAACCTTCCCACCCGCATGTTAGGGCGAGAAGGTTAATCAGGTCTCTACAACAATATGTTAGATGACGACCTTCGGCGCCTTAATCCGGCGAGGAATCAAGCGCGTAGCCGGCCGAGCGCACGGTGCGGATGAGATCCGGGCGGCCTTCGGAGTTGAGCGCCTTGCGCAGCCGTCGGATATGCACGTCGACGGTCCGTGATTCGACGTAGATGTCGCGGCCCCATACCCGGTCGAGAAGCTGTTCCCGGGAATAGACGCGGCCCGGCTTTTCCAGGAATACCCGAAGCAGGCGGAACTCCGTCGGCCCCAGGCGGACCTGATCCTCGCCCCGGTAGACCCGGTGTTCTTCCAGATCCATGCTGAGGTCGGCATAGGTCAGGACCTCGCCGGCCTGTTCCGGATTGGCGCGGCGCAGGACCGCGCGCACGCGGGCGATCAGTTCGCTGGGGGAGAACGGCTTCACGACATAATCGTCGGCGCCGGAATCCAGGCCGCGGATGCGGTCGGCTTCTTCGCCGCGGGCGGTCAGCATGATGATCGGCAGGTTCTTGTTCTCAGGCTTGCGGCGCAATTGGCGGCACACCTCGATGCCGGACAGGTTGGGCAGCATCCAGTCGAGGATGACCAGCGAGGGGTCTTCTTCCTCGACCGCGACGACGGCGGCCTCACCGTCCTCCACCACGACGGCTGCGAAGCCTTCCTTGGTAAGGTTGTAGCGGACCAGTTCGGCCAACGAAGGGTCGTCTTCGACAATGAGAATGCTTTTGTTCATGACGCCCGCGTCCTTAGGCCTTGTCGCCGTCGGGATCGACAATTGTGAAGCTTGATGCATCGCTTTTTTCGCGCTCGTCCGTCGGCGGCACGCCTTTCACCAGATAGTACACCAGTTCGGCGATGTTGGTCGCATGATCGCCGATCCGTTCCAGGTTCTTGGAGACGAACAGAAGATGCGTGCAGGACGTGATCGTGCGCGGATCTTCCATCATGTAGGTCAGGATTTCCCGGAACAGGCTGGTGTGCAGCAGATCGGCATCGGCGTCGCGTGCGCGCACGGCCTCCGCCTTGTCCACATCGCGGGCCACGTAGGCGTCCAACACGTCCTTGGTCATGCCCTGAACCAGGGTCGCCATGCGGGAAATGCTTTTGGTCGGGCCGAGGGGCGGCGACTGGGCCAGCACCACGGACCGCTTGGCGATGTTCTTGGCGTAATCGCCGATCCGTTCGATCAGGCTCGCCGCCCGCAGCGCCGTGATGGTGGTGCGCAGGTCGTCTGCCATGGGCTGGCGCAGGGCCAGGGTCGTGGTCGCCTGGCCATCCAGTTCCATCTCCAGGGCATCGATCTTCTTGTCGCTGGCGATCACGCGTTCGGCCAGTTCCATATCGCGTTTGATCAAGGCCTCGACGGCGTCGGCCAATTGGACTTCGGCCAGGCCGCCCATTTCGGCGATGATGTTGTCCAGTTTCTTCAAGTCCTCGTCGAAGGACTTGACGATGTGATCTGTGGTCATGTCTCGTGGTCTCCCGGTATGCCGCGCCAATGCCTCAGCCGAAGCGGCCGGTGATGTAGCCCTGGGTGCGCTCGTCCGTTGGATTGGTGAACATCTTTTCCGTATCGTCGACTTCGACCAGATAGCCCAGGTGGAAGAAGGCCGTGCGCTGCGACACGCGGGCCGCCTGCTGCATGGAATGGGTGACGATCACGATCGTGAAATTGTCGCGCAGTTCGTCGATCAGTTCCTCGATCTTGGCGGTGGCGATGGGGTCGAGCGCCGAGCAGGGCTCGTCCATCAGGATCACCTCGGGCGACACGGCAATGGCGCGGGCGATGCACAGGCGCTGTTGCTGGCCGCCGGACAGTCCGGTGCCGGGCTGGTCGAGGCGGTCCTTGACCTCGTTCCACAGGCCG
This sequence comes from Rhodospirillaceae bacterium, assembly GCA_002706405.1. GTDB lineage: Bacteria > Pseudomonadota > Alphaproteobacteria > Rhodospirillales > Casp-alpha2 > UBA1479. The sequence goes on from PALN01000072.1 coordinate 68,754, forward strand.
GCCTTTTCCAGGGCGCTTTGGACAATCCCGTCCAGTTCGGATTTGGAATTGGTCAGGCCATGAATACGGGGGCCGTAGGCGACGTTGTCGAAGATCGACTTGGGAAAGGGATTGGGCTTCTGGAACACCATGCCGACCCGGGCACGCAGGTGAACGACATCGACGTTCTTGTCGTAAATGTCGTGTCCGTCGAGGGTGATCCGACCGTCGAAGCGGCAGATATCAATGGTGTCGTTCATGCGGTTGAGGGACCGCAGGAAGGTCGACTTGCCGCAACCGGACGGGCCGATCAGCGACGTCACCTGATTGGCGCGGATGTCCAGATTGACGTCGAACAGGGCCTGTTTCTCGCCGTAGAACACCTTGACGTCGCGGGCCATGATCTTGACCTGGGGGGCGGTCTGCGATTGCGTCGCGGCGGCGCCTCCGGCCGCATCCAGGGGCATGCTCTGGTTCATGTTGGGGGTCATCCTTACCATTTCCTCTCGAACCGTTTGCGCAGGAGAACCGCGCCCACGTTCATCAATACCAAGAAGCCGAGCAGCACGCAGATTGCCGCCGAGGTACGCTCGACAAAGGCCCGTTCCGGCGAATCCGCCCACAGATAGATCTGCACCGGCAGCACCGTGGCCGGGTCGAGCGCGCCATGGGGAACATCGACGATGAAGGCGACCATGCCGATCATCAGCAGCGGGGCCGTCTCGCCCAGGGCCTGGGCCATGCCGATGATGGTCCCGGTCAGGATGCCCGGCATGGCCAGCGGCAGCACATGATGGGTGGTGACCTGAAGCGGCGAGGCGCCCAGGCCGTAGGCGGCTTCGCGGATCGACGGCGGCACCGATTTCAAGGCCGAGCGGGCGGCGATGATGATGGTCGGCAGGGTCATCAGCGCCAGCACCAGGCCGCCGACCACTGGCGCCGATCGCGGCATGCCGAAGAAGTTGATGAACACGGCCAGGCCCAGCAGCCCGAACACGATGGACGGCACCGCGGCCAGGTTGTTGATGTTGACCTCGATGGTCTGGGTCCATTTGTTGACCGGGGCGAATTCCTCCAGATAGATGGCGGAGGCCACGGCCAGCGGGAAGGACACCAGCAGCGTCACCAGCATGGTGAACAGAGAGCCCATGGCGGCGCCGAGGATGCCGGCCAATTCCGGTTCGCGGCTGTCGCCGGCGGTGAAGAAGGTGGTGTTGAACACGGTCTCGATCAGGCCGCGGTTTTCCAGGCGCTCGAACCAGGCGATCTGCTTGTCCTTGACGCGGCGTTCGGCCTCGGGGCTGTCCTTGCGGATCTGGCCCTTGTTCAACTGGTCGATATCGTCGGACATGGGCATCTGAACGGTCACGCGTTCGCCGATCAGATCGGGGTTGGCCATGACCATGTCGCGGATCTTGTACACGGCGCCGGGGCTGATAATTTCGTACAACGCGCGCCGGTCGCGGCGGGTGGTGACGTCGGGGAACAGGTCGAACACGGCGCGGCGGATCACCGACCGATAGTTGGCCGAGGACAAGGTCTGCCGTTCCCGCGTGCCCTGGGGGTCGATGATTTTGCCATCCAAGGTGATTTCCAGGTTGATCGTGGTTTGCGTGAAGGCGGGGATCGCCTTGGAAATGATGGTCGTGAACAACAGCCCCAGCATGCCCATGGCAAAGGCGATCGCCAGGATGCCGTAGGTTTTGAACCGGCGCTCCGCCGCGTATCGGCGTTTGAGGCTTCGTCGCACGGCGTCGTTGGAATTTTGCATGGCAACGCCCCCGGTCGTCGGGCCGCTCATGTTCGGTGCCGGGTCAGTCATATTGCTCTCGATACTTATTGACGATGGTGAGGGCGATGATGTTCAGCACCAGGGTGACGCAGAACAGGATCAGGCCGAGGGCGAAGGCCGCCAGGGTCTTGGCGCTGTCGAATTCCTGGTCGCCGACCAGCAGGGTGACGATCTGCACCGTAACCGTGGTCACCGCCTCGAAGGGATTGGCCGTCAGATTGGCGGCCAGGCCGGCGGCCATGACGACGATCATGGTTTCGCCGATGGCCCTGGACACGCCCAGCAGGATCGCGCCGACGATGCCCGGCAGGGCGGCCGGCAGGATCACCTGCTTGATGGTTTCCGACTTGGTGGCACCCAGGCCGTAGGCGCCTTCGCGCAGCGACTGCGGCACCGCCGACATGACGTCATCGGACAGCGACGACACGAAGGGAATGATCATGATTCCCATCACGATGCCGGCGGCCAGCGCGCTCTCCGACGAAATGGTCAGCCCGAAATCAAGCCCCCATTCGCGAAAGAACGGGGCCACCGTCAGGGCGGCGAAGAAGCCGTAGACGACGGTCGGGATGCCGGCCAGAATTTCCAGCAGCGGCTTGACCGTGCCGCGCACCTTGGTCGGCGCGTATTCCGACATGTAGATCGCGGCCATCAGCCCGACCGGGGCGGCCACGCACATGGCGATAAGGGAAATCAGCATGGTGCCGGCCAGCAGCGGCACCGCGCCGAACAGGCCGGTCGCCCCCACCTGGTCCTTGCGCAGGGCCGTTTGCGGGCTCCATTCCAGGCCGAACACGAAATCCAGCGGATGGACCTTCTGGAAAAAACGCAGCGATTCGAACAGCAGCGACAGAATGATGCCGAGGGTCGTCAGCACGGCGATGGTCGAGCAGATGATCATGATCACCATGATCGCGCGTTCGACGCTGTTGCGCGCCCGCAGTTCGGGCGA